>JAFTAC010000418.1 GCA_017458805.1 Victivallales bacterium
ATTTTCACGTGTCAACTCGGCTACAAGCATTTTCTCGCCCAATGCTGTGGGTAACTCTGCTGAATACTGGGAACGCTGCTCCACATGGAACCGCAAGCCCACAGGAGCCTCTTTGGTTTGAGTGGGCAGCAGACGCCAGATCCATTTCACCAGTTCGCGTATAGCCTGCAGCCAACCTTCCTGGCTCTTGATGTCCAGCGCGGAACGAGTGAATCCAAGTATGCCGCAGTCGCTCTGCAGCAACGTGTTGCAGTGTCGAAGCACATCGGACGCTGCGGCCTCCGTGCAGTGAAAATGACCGAGATCAGGCAGGTAGCTCCCTTGGCGCACGCACACCGCCACAACTCGTCCTTCTGTGCCAGACTCCTCCTCGCTGAAACGCAGGCCGGTTTCATCGATGTAGACATCCCACTGCTGCACAGGTTTTCTGGATGACAGCGTATGCTCGGTGTTCCGAACCATTGAAGGCAGTTTAGAAGAAATCTTCGACCTGCGCCATGCCTCGGGAATGGCGACTTGCTCCACAGCCGAGCCATACAGCTTGCGGGCCTGACGCAGCATGGCTTCAGCCTTTTCTAAGCCAACAGTCTTGTACTCTCTCTCCAGCTCCTTGCCGAGCTTCCAGGCGATCTGCTTGGCGGCCTTGTGCCTGAACCATCCTGAGCGGGCTGGCAGCTCGCGCCAATAACGCGCCATGCCATCGCTGCAAACGCCATGTTTGAGGATCGTCGCCAAATACTCGCGCTCTCGCCTGGCATTCATGCCCCGCTTTTTTGCATCGACGATGCGCTCCCGCCAAATATCCTCTTCCGTAGCCTCCAGGAGTAGCACATCCGATTCCAGCGACGACGTGTCTCGTCCATCCTCTGTGGCATACTGTATCTGCTTCAGCAGTTCCTCAGCCTTACCGCGAGAAGCTTCGGCCATGGCACCATTTTTCTTCGCCATGTCAAGCAATACTTCGGCTGCGGCTTCGGACGAAGCGTCAGGGTCGTCCTTCTCCGTATCTTTCGAAGTTTCCGGGGATGTCGAGACCGAGAGAGTCATCTCCTCTGTTTGAGGCAGGCCTGCAGACTGCGCACCACCCCTCAACACGTCTGCCTCCGCCCCTTCCTGTAGCATATCAGTTCCGGCGCTTCCTGACGCTTCCGTCTTTTCCAAAATCCTCAGCAGGGCTTCCTCTACTGCTAAAGTTTGCCGCAAAAGGTCACGCAGCTGTCCAGTAATATCATTAAAGCTTTCCTTCATTGTCATCTCCAATCCTCCGCGGGGCGAAAATACAGGAGCCGATAACAAATAAATACTATTTTCAGATACATTGTCTCATGCATAACTTTTGTTGGCCAGTATAATTTCTGTTTGCAAATTGTTAGCAAACACAACGAAACGACTGTGCTTACCAAGAGAGTGTCCATCTAATTCGTCTGTCTTGTGGGCAGGCAGGATTATCCTGCCTGCCCATGAAGTAGTCAGCTTATACCTACAATGCCATCTTTAAGGCTTGAACGGCAATAAAAAGCAACAAAAATGCTACAATGGCGTATTTCCACCAACCAGACTCCTCCACAAAAAGCTTTTTCACTGTCTCGTATAAACAAAAGAGTCCTCCCATGGCACTACATCCTGAGATAAGCCAGCCTGAGGGCATGCACATAAACTCTGGCAAAGGCATCGTTACCTTTGCGCCAATCTGATGTCCCGCCCAAAACATTAGGCTGCCGAAAAGTAATACACCCACAACGCTGAAAAACACCATAGTGGTAATCTGCGCATAATTCGTGGTTCTTGCGAGGTAGTGAGCTTCCTTAACAACACTCTCCGTCAATTTTGCCTGAGACGCTGCTGTCACTTTATTTGCCACAGACGTTATGTTGTCCATAACTTCCCGGGAGGCATTGGCAATTTTCTCCGGCAGTGTTTCGTAATACACACGCTGGTACTCCATTGCCGCCAGCAGGGGCCAAAGTGCATCGTCTGAACGCAGATTCAGCCGACTGCTTATCTCGCGCAGTCGCTCCATTTCAGTCTCGGTCAAAGCTCTGCCACAGCTTTTGCACAAATCAATTCCTTCAAGAGTATTCATGCTGCATCCTCCATAACGCGGTCAAACATGGTTGCACATAATGAACGCCACCGTTGCAATTCCGCTCGTGTGCCGAAGGGCATATCTGGCAGTGCGGAACGGATGGACATGCGCTTGGAATAGAGCCAGTCTGCCACTCGGTTGGCAACCACTGGGAAATCCAATGTCTTGCCATTTCTTTCAACCACCTTTCGGGCCTTAGAAGTATTGTAAACATCAAAACGCTCCGCATTTCCGAAATAGAGATTGCGGCAGACATGGATGGTCACATTATGGAACGCTTCCTGAAAGGAATGAAGTAACTCAACGGAATCACGGTGTCGGTTTATAACCCAGAAGGCCACGAGCCTCCGTTGCATCTGCTGCAGGGCTTCCTGCATGATATCGCCATAGCTGGCCGTGCTTGTTTTTGTCCGGGCTGCCGCATTGATGATGACGACGGAATCAGGAAACTCCTGCACCGTGTCCAGCAATTCGGCCCAGCCGTCGGCGTCATCCAGGCTGTTCAAACGACACTGCAGCTGGGGCAGGTCAAGCGTTGAATGTGCCTTGAATACATCTGGATTATCTGTATCCGTATCCACCAGTAGGATATTTTTGTTCTGATTGAGGCAATAATCCACTAGCGCAAAGGTGAAGAGGCTCTTGCCAACACCCCCCTTGCTGCCGCCTACATAATAGACAGTATTCTTGGTATCCATGTTACAACTCCGAATCAGGCAAGTCGGGCGTATAGTAGTCCGGCGTCTGCCCTTGTGTAGTTTTCGCGCTGCTCGGCTGGAGCGCGGATGAGTTTTTTTTGTGTTTGCCTTGTGAACGTTCCCTGTCCTTTTTCGTTTCCGATGTCGTCAGCATTTTGCTGATGAGACGATAGGGAATATCCACATTGCCCTTGGCCATAATTTGTGTGATTTCGTTGAGGGAATACCCTTTTTTCATGGCCTTACGAATGTTGTTCCGCAGCATGTCGACCGCCTCAGTGCGTATTTTGTCACCCTGCTTGTCCTCCAGATTGTCCAGTGTTTGTTTCATGGCCTCTATAGCTTCAAGAGAAATGCGCTTGAATTTTCCCATACCCTATCTCACATGCGTATGCGGTAATGTGTTGGTGGTGCATCATCTATCCGCTCCTGTTCTGTTTTTTGAGAATGCTGTTCAAGTTGTTGCACATATCCAGCGCAGCGTTGTACAAGTTGTTCAACTGTGGCAATCGCTGCATCAAAGTCTTCACCTCCTGCTCTTGACGTTCCAGCCGTGCTGCAAAATCGTCGAGCGTCGCGTTGTTGTGTTCCTCCAGGCGCTTCAAAGTCTGCACTAACATCCGCTCTGTTTCTGTCATTATGTGTGCCCTCCACTGGTTGCAGATGCTGCTGAAATTCCTCATCCTCACGCGTCCAGCGCGAGGCATAGCGCCTCATATTGCAGTCACGCCGCTTTTCCAAAATGCGATTCCATTCCTGCCGGAGCCGGATAAGCATCTTCTTGCGGTATTCCTCTTGTTCTGCTTCATCTTGCTGGGATGAAGTATCCTTTTTCTTGGGTGTCCAATTTTCAGCGTAGAATCCGCCGCGAAATCGCAATTTGTTCCCGCTCACCGGTTCCATTATGCTGATGTAGTTTTTTCCAGTACGGTTGATATGCATGCCCATATGCATCAGCAAACGCACCACGTCGGCCCGTGTTTGCACTTGGCTCTGCTCGCACTGCTTCTTGAGAAATGCATGGATATCTGCCTTGAACATATCCCGCTCGCTGGGCGTTATGGCCTTGCCCCAACGGGCCATACGGGCTTTGAACAAATCCGACTTGGCAGGCAGGGTATCGCGTGCCCTTGCCGGATCATCGGGACGCGCCCAGCCTTCGCGCCAGTTCCACATATCCCGAAATACGTCGAAATCCTTTTGCCATCCTGGTGGACAGGCATTGAAGTCCTTACCGCTGGAAAGCTCCAAGCGAGGAATGACAAAATGAAGTTCATGGTGGCCTGCGTGTGTATGACGCACCCACAGGATATTGCGTTGGTCTGGCTCCAGCCCAGCAAAGGCAATCTTTTCAAAGTCGTCCATGACAGCTTGCTCCTGTTCCAAATTCACCCTGTCGTCTGAATGCCACGCCAGGACGCCTGCGGTGAATTTCCAGCGGCGGTCAATGCTGTCGATGAGAGCACGGGTCATGGCCGGGTCGCCACGCAGTATCTGCGGCGGGTGTGTATCTCTGCCAGGATAGTCTGTACGGATAAGATACCATGTAGGATTGCCGCCGGATCCCTTGCCATGAGGAAAGACCTTCATCATCATGCTTCTTCCTCTCCAGCAAGCGATGACATAGTCAGCTCGTTGATACGACGTTCCAAAGAAGCCAAGGCCGTGACCACCTCTACGGCTTCTGCTGCGCGCTTATAGGTGTTAGCCCAACGCGCCAGCTGGTTAAGGTTGACCCCAATGCGGGCCAGCTCACGCAGTCGCCGTTTTTCTTCAGGCGTTCGCCGCAGCCGAATGCCCAGACATGTCTGGCGGATGTAGTCTGACATGGTCATACCGTGCATCCCAGCGTTTGCCTTGAGAAGGTTTCGTTCCTCTGGCAGCAAACGCACAAGAACAGCGACCGTACGGACGGGCTTTTCGCGATTCATGGTATTTGTCTCCCAGGGGTCGAGGGGGCAGCAGCCACCCGCCAGCCCGTGAGTATGGACGCGAAGCGTCTATACGAAACGTAGGCTGGCCTAATGAACAAAGTTCTGATGCTAAGGAGATATGAACGAAAACGAATTGTCTTCAGGATGTACACATCCTCGCTACAACTATGCAAAAATGTAACTGCACAAACGGTGGTATATGGCGAGAAGAGGTCCATACTAGCACAATGGGCTTGCCTCACTGCATCAGTGTCATGTAGGTCGACAAGCCTTGAGAGGTTTCCTGCCTGCCTGCATCCATGCAATGTGGGAGATGTACCCTCATAAGCATTGCGTATAGGAGATTGTTTTGTGATGTACGGTACACTGCCCGTATTTGTGATATAGTTCAGGTCGTTGATGCCCATGCCGCTGTCTTGAAAACTAATTGATATGCTGACACAGCCTATGGGACTACCATGGAGAGTAACTATACTTTGACATTGATTCTGTACATGAGGTTCAATGTAATGAACATCACTTGATTTGATTATGTTCACGCAAAGGATGCTGAAAGACACAGTAACCTCGGAATATTGGTTGAAATAATCTATTTCCAAAGAGCTACGAAAAACGAAACAAACGAAATCAACGAAATTAGTTTGTTATGCAGTAGGAGTTGTTTCGTTTTTTTCGTCAATTTCGGTTTTCGTACGACTATCCGCACGAGCAATGAGTATTTTTGGTCGTCCCTCGCCCTTGATCTTTTGAATAATGATGCGGCGCTGTGCTTCTAGTTGTTGCAGCACGGGCTGCAATCGCTCTCTGGGCACGTTGCGATTTAGAGCCGCACTCAATTGCGTGGCAGTCAACGGGCCAAGACGCAAAGCCATCAAAATTTTCTCTTCCAGAGGATCAGCGGCTCGCTCATCAAAAATGTAGACTGCCGAATCCTGTGCATAGCGCCAAAGGGATAAGGCTGCTCGCAAGTGGTGATCATCAATACGATCCTGACCATCCAACAACGCATAGACCAGGGCGAGACGTATGGTCTGCGCTTCCGCCCGGTTAATGATGCTACCCACGAGCCCCATATGTTCTTGTGAAAGCCATGGGTATACTTGTTCCCATAGGGTCATGGCGTGGTCGGTGAAGCGCATGGCTCCACGCCTCTGGGCAAGTGACACGAGCCGCCAGAGTTCACGCTGAATGCGGGCCAGCTCGCATTGTTCCATGCGTGGGGGCAGTGGTACTAACTTTGAACGACGTGCACAGATCCAGAGGAAGCGATTGCCAAAACCGTTGAAAGCTTGCACATCTCCAAGACACACGGCCAGCTCTTGCATAGTGATGTGGGTAAGAATGTTGATATGAGCTCCATGAACTCGGATGGGATTGTTTTTAGTCAGGGGGGCATAGTCACCAGAATCCCAGAAACAACGGATGCCCATAGACAGGGTGTTGCCTTCGCGCTTGGTACAAGCCAAACCACTGGCAAATTCTTCATCCAGAATGACCAAGCGTTTATCGTACTTATCGCGCTGCGGCTCATCAGAATGGTCGCGCTCTTGCCGCTCGCGTTCAGTATCACTCACATCGCGGACATAGTAGGCCAACCCCTCTCCAGTAGAGAGTGGTCCCCCGCTTTCACGCGCCGGTGGTGGCAAACGTAAGTCATACAGTTCAGAGGCTATACAGAGATCGCGGGCAAAGAGACGTGTGACGGGGTAGCGAGATGTACCCTTGCGGGCTTTACTTGAATTGCCACAGATAACAGCGAAAAGACGCGGCGGGTGGATGGTTTCGCCCACATGTACATGCGGCCCCTTACCCGGAGCGAGACCATATACTTCAGCACAAAAGCGCACTAAGGCTGTAATACACACCGCTGCTGGGTCTGCCTCACTGTCTCGTGTTGCTAGATTGACGAAATCTCCCAATAGGCCAGGACATGCTTCAAAAGAAAAAACAGGCCAAACTTTAAGGTTAAGAGAGATGTCGTCCATAGTATCCGCATCCTCTTCGACCTTAGGCTGGGATTGCGACACGATGACACCTGGCATACCTCTTGAGAAAGCCTGTGGAAAACGTACATAAGCTGCTTGAAAGAAAGCATCTAACGACAATGCTTGCCGGAGGCAGTCCTGCAGCGTATGGCCAGTCGGCATAGTATCTGCAACATCCCAGCCTTCTGGCGCATTCATCGGTGGCAGTACGATAGAACAGCTTTGGACTTTGCCTTGGATGTGTCGTGACACATCCAAGGCCGCGCGAAATCCAGGCGCGTCGTTATCTGGCCAGATGGTGACGTTACGGCCGAATATCGGGGAAAAATCTGTCTTGTCCACAGCCTTGGCTCCACCGCTCCAAGTAAGCGCAACATATTCTGGAAGGGAGTGCTGCGCTGCATCCGCTGTTTTTTCCCCTTCGACGATCAGGACTGGGGATTCGGGATGCTTGTTTACCCCCACAAGATTGTAGAGAGGACGCGGTTTTGGCAGAGCCTTCCAATGCCATTGGCTAGGAGCTTCACCCTTGCATCCATAGCAAAGAGGGAGCACCACTTTGCCTGCTGCCGTATTAAATCGAGCGGTGTAGGCCAACGTATTCCCTTCCTTATCTGTATAGCGCCACATGTTCACAGGCATGCCATAATGAGGATGGCAACGGGGTGGTTCGGGTGCACTGATGGGTACGGGTACAATGTACGTAAAAGGCACGGGGTGCTCCCGGTCACGGTAGGAAGAATCGGTAACTAATGTACTGACCCCGTATTGCTCTGCAAGACGCTGTGCTGCCCTGAAAGGACGTACATTCCAAACCAGAGCTGCAAGTCCAATAATGTCTGACCATGTGTCTCCGGTAGCGAAGTCGCTGCCTACTCCGGTTTGCAAATTGACGCGGCAGGATTCACCCGGTCCACCTTTCAACGAGCCACGAACATCTTCCCGCCCCATGACCCTGCCGCCGGGCAACAACTCCGCGATAACGACATCAAGACGGTTACACAGAACATCTTTCACATTCTGAAATAGAGTATTTTCGCTCATTTCCGCCCCCGGAGTTGCGGAGCTGTGTCTTTTGTATAGACACTGCGCGAGAAGAACCATGTTTCCAAGTCATTCTGGTCATACATGACCTTGCTGCCGAGTTTGGCATAGCGCGGTCCTTTCTTCTTGTGCCGCCAAGCGGCCAGGGTGCTTGACTTGACCCCCAGGAACGCAGCGGCTTCTTCGGGAGTGAGTTTTTTCGTACCGGACATAACGCCTCCTTGTGTCAACATGAAAAAAAAGCCGGTGCGGGATAATCCGTCTGGATGCGCAACCATAGCCCGGCGTCAACGCGAAAAAAATTGGGCGGCTTAGCAACCACAAAAGAAAACCTCCCCTTCTTAAGGCTAGGAGGGGGAGGTTGAAGATTAAACATGTATATTCAGCTAATTACAATCGATACGCGGACAAAAAT
>JAFTAC010000419.1 GCA_017458805.1 Victivallales bacterium
CGTACCGCGAGAGGATGCCGGCGGACTCGTCCTTGCCGTGGACAGTGACCCTTCCAAAGTCCCCGTAGATTTCGGATGAACTGATGACACTGCTATAGTATCCTTATGCAGTTCCGTCCAAGTTGGTCACGGAAAGCACTTCAATGAAATCATCATTTCCACGCAGGCTGTTTTCTTGAAGAGTGGCAAGTTCTGTCATAGGAGGATGGGATGTTAAATATTCAAGGAGTATTTAGGCTGTTGTGTCTTGCGCGTACGCAGGACTTTTTTCAGCACATCGTCGCACTTTCCACAGCCAGTGCAATTGATGGCGCAGTTCTGTGCGATGCCAGATTCAATCCAGTCGGCGGGGAAGGCGGTGTTGTCGAAGGTGAAGTTGGGATTTTCGTTGCCGAGGATTGCAAGCAAGTCGCCGTCCCAACGGCCTTCGGCGTAGGCTTTGAGCATCCGTTCGGGATGGACCGTGGAGCGGGTGGCAAGCTTCATGGCGGCTACGTAAGGTTCGTAGCAGTGGATGTCCTCGGGGCGAATCCAGCTCATGCGGAGGATTTCAGCGGCGTTCTTGATGTCATTCGTGACGCGTCCGCAAAGGCGAGCTGGATAGTGGAGGATGAACTCCTGCTCCTCGGCCTTCCAGGGCTTGTGGCAAAGGTAGTTGTCGTGCCAGATCTGAACGGGGCAGCAGCGCAGGCAGGCGCTGTTTACCAGCATGCAGAGCTTCTTGCCGTGGTCGTTGCACCAGTCGGAGAAGTGCCTCAGGACGTTCCTGTCGCGCTGGATATCACGGCAGATGTAGTAGGAATCGAAGATGTCGGCGATGTATTCCATCGCCTTGGTGGATTCGAGCTTCATGTTGACACTGGCACGTATCTCCACCTGCGGATAGCGCACTTTCAGCACTTTGGCAATGTATTGCGATGTAGTGGTGACGATTTCGGGGAACAAATCGCGCCGTCCCAGATGCTCCATCACATCATAGACTTGTGTGCGAAGGTTCTCCGTGAAGGCATCCTCTCCGTAGCAGTTGGCATTGAAGAGCAGGTCCAGTTCGACGCCGTTCCGGCGGCACCAGGACAAGTCATCGCAGAGCTGTTCGATACTTTCCTCAATAGATTTCTCCAGATGTACAGCACGTCCGGAGACCATGCCTGGCCAGGAGAAGAAAACCTCCTTGACCGTAGGCAGATATGGTTCCACCATGGCGGGGAAGCCACCTGGTATCATCCAGTCGTAGCCGACGGCGTATTTGCGGAAGGGGACGAGCATCTGCAGACCTTATTTTGCGCTCTCGTTCTTCTTGAGAACGCCCGCCTCGACGAGCTTGTCGATGAGCTGCTGCATGGAGTTGAAGGCGGCGAGGAAGCCCTGGGGAGGCATGATGAGGCGGATACTGGGTTCTGGGCTGGGGGCCTTGCCCTCCTCGCCAGGCTGGAGGGTGACGAGGTCGAATCGAACCATGCCGCCCGCAAAGTGAATCTGTCCTATGCCGTCTGCAAAGATTTCCTTCTTGTCTGCCATTTGGGTGTCTCCTATGGGTTGTTTTGAGCACAAAAAAAGAGCGTCTTCGGTTTCGTGATTTCCCGAGGCTTGCGACAGCCTTACAAACGCACGAAAAGAGATGCCCAACGAGGTGAGCGTGCTCAAACGTGTGCGTTTGTAAGATTAACAGAAGGTCGCAATTTCGGGAAATTACAAAGCACCAATGCCGGCAACGATGGTTGCTGGCTATGTCAAAAGGAAAAAGACGCTATTTATCTGTTGAATGGTTGCTACTGTTGAAAGGTTGAAACCGTCTGTCGAAGGCGGCGAATCATAATAATCTATATAGTATAATCATCAAAAGGCAGATTTACAAATGATTGCTCGCAAAAAAGTCTGGAGGCGAAACAAAGCATTCAAAACACAGCATGGTGTTGACCAGGCCGAGGACGGCATGGCTACCGCCTAGCCAGGCTACCGCCTACTCCACGACATATTCCCAAAGGCCGTGGATGTTGCAGTATTCGCGAACAATCATTCCCTTCTGGAGGGAGACGTAGAACTCCGCCTCGGGCTTCTCGCCAGGTTTGAGATACTTGCGGTTCACATAGTCGCCGTTTATGACCTCGATCCAGACGATATAGTGCTGCTCCGTCATCGGGTGGGCCTGCTCCTTGCCGACCAAAACTTTCATGCCACTGCCGTTGGCCTCGGGATACGGGACGTGCTTCTCGAACTTGTACTCCGCCGTCTGCGGTTCAAGCTTCTTCATCTCCTTGCCACAGCAGGTCAACGGACAGTCGCATCCAACGGCGACATCAATCACTAGTCCGCAATCCTCACACTTGTAAACGTCATTTCTTTGCATTGCTGTCTCCTTAATTCCTAATAGTTGAGTTGTATCTCTTACTTGGTTGGTGTTTCTAGCGGAAGTGCCTTCTGGCGGATGTTGTTCGCCACAAGCTCCTCGAAGGTTACGGGGGCATAGCCGTTGATTTCAACGGAGGCATTCAGCACACGCTCGCGTTTTTGCAACAGCGGCCAGTAGTCCTGGTTGCGGTTGCCGTGGATGTGCCCATGGAGCATCAAGGTCGTATGCTTGCCTCCCCACTCCATTATCGGATAGTGGCACATCAGGAAATGGTGTCCGCCCGTGGAAATGTCAAGGAAATGGCTGACCGTGAGGAAATGGGTCTCCAGAAGTTCGGGCGTCATCCAAGTGTGGTCGTGGTTCCCGATAATCAAATGCTTTTTTCCCTTCAGGGAAGCTAACACCTCACGCACATGCTCCGCACTGGCCCTGAAGAAGAGGTCGCCTAGGAAATAGACGGTGTCGCCATCCCCGACACGGGAGTTCCTGTTGGACACAAGAGTCTCATCCATCTCTTCGACTGATTCAAAGGGGCGCTTGCACAGGTGGATGATGGCGGCATGCCCGAAATGCGTGTCCGATATGAAGAAAATCACAAGGTTGACTCCTGCTTTACCAGAGCCAGAGGCTCTGGCTACATTATTCAGGGGCTGAAGCCCCTGGGCACATTTCGCCAGAGCCTGGGCTCTGGTTACATTATTCCGGGGCTGAAGCCCCTGGGCACATTACGCCAGAGCCACAGGCTCTGGCTACCTGGCAGGCTACTTAAGCAACTCTGCGACAATACGAACGTCCTCTTCGACGATGTTGTCGTTGTCTGCGCGGTTCATGCCCAGGTTGATGACATCGCCTGGCTTGATGTTGCGGTAGGCATAGGAGAGGCCAGTGAATGCGTCGATGCGTCCTGCTCCCAGCACCTTGTAGGCGATGCAGGGCTTCAGGATGGTCTGGATGACATCAATGGCTCGCGGCATGTCCTCCAGCCAGAAGCGGTCGCCGCCACCCGCCACATGAAGACTTCCGCAGTTGAAGAAGGGCACCACGTGGAAATCGACGAGGTCCATCTTGTTGATCCAGAGGTGGACTTCGGGCAGGTGGCCAGCGACTCCGACTGGCACGCCCTTGGCCTTTGCGTGCGAAACCCATGCGCGAACTGTCTTTTCGTCCTTCTCCTGGAAGAGTTTGTCCATCAGGCCGCCATGGAAGAAGAGGGCTTTACAGCCGATGGCGCATGCGGAGTCAATGCTGGCCTCCATATTGGGGAACTTGCCGATGGCCAGTTGGCCAATCCAGTTCATGGGGCCCCCGTTGGCGATGTACTTCTTTGTGGTTTCAACGACATGCGTTGTTTCGTTGTTGGTGACGAATGTGTTGATGCCCGCCTTCCAGGCTCTCTCCCAGGTGATGAGAATCTGCTCTGGGGTGTGGAAGTTGCGCATGAAGGCGTCCCGCTCGCGGTTCTGGTGGCTGAAGCCGCCAAAGGGATTCGCCCCAATGAGAAGGCGTGTCATCTGGGTACCGCAAAAATCAACAGTTGGAAGCATAATCAACTCCGTAATATAAAAAAGGAATCATCGTTTCCGCATGTTCACGCGGAAATGATGACCATCCTACAGGACCTAGAGGTCTTGGCTACTATCTCTATTCGCTGACGGGGTTCAATGCAACGTGGTCGAACTTGACCTGGGTCTTCCAGTCATCTCCTTCCAGGCGCATCTCCTTGACGAACCAGAGGCCGTTCTCGAAGCGCTTTGCCCCCTTGAACTCCAGCTTGCGCCAGGCCTTGGTTTCGCCCTCGCGGAACCAGCTGGCCTCCATTGGGAAGCCGTGCTTTGCGCTGAAGAACACGTTGACGGTGCCCTTGCCCGTCGGGTCCTTCAGGCGCATGACGCGGCACTCGCGCAGACGGCTGCTCTCACGTGGCAGCTCCTCGATGAAATCCCAGTAGATGAAGGAGAAGGTCAGGTCCTCGGGGTCAACTCCGAACTCGAACAAGCCTGGCCGTTCCTCGGTCTCTGGCATCTCAATGGTGGTCTTGACCGCCTCGCCCTCCTTGTGAATCTGCTCCATTGCATAGACATTTTTGTCGTTCAGCACAATCTGCGTGTGCATGGACTTCGATGTAAAGGTGATTCGCACGCGCAAATCGCCCTTTTGCAGACCTTTTGAGGACTTGTAGGTGATGCGTCCTGTAAACTCTCCCCATGCGTCTGTACGAAGTGGTTTCCGCACTTCCGCCAGAAACTCCTGCGCGGAGAGCGTGGTCATCTCCTTGTTGGAGGGGACGGCCACCGTGACATCCTCCTGCCCCAAGGCAACGAATGACAGCGCCAGCAAAGCGACGCAGAAAGCGAGGCGCAAGCTCTTCATCACTCCTCCTCTATGCCCTGTGGCACATATTGGTGGTCGTTGGTGATGAGCAGCTGGTCGAACATGATGCCGTCCTCGCGGTTGAGGAGGAAGAGCGAGTGCTTGCCAGAGGCCAGCTTGTAGATTTTCGGAGCCTCCAGCCAATGCCACGTGCGATAGGTGCCATCATTGCCGACGGTGATGGACTTGGGTTCGTCATCCATCTTCAAGTTGATGGTGTTGCCGCAGGAGCCGTCCCACCAGACGCGCAGCCATACCTTGCACTCCGCATCGGAGGGCAGCTCGAAGGCGAATTCCGCGCCGCCGAAAACCATGGCGGGTTCCTTGTCGTCAGGCGGCGTGCCCTTGCCGTCCAAAATCTTCAGAACCGTGTTCTTGAAAGCTTGGGAATCCGTGCCCTTCTCGACAGGCGCAGTGAACTTCACTGCATCCCCAGCGTCGATGATCTTGAAGACGCTTTCCTCCTGCGAGGCTGCGCCCGTTTGGGCGCCACCTTCCTCTGCATCGGTGACAAAGCGGGTAGTGCCGGCCAGCGGGTCGTCGGTCTTTGTGCGCAAGGCGACTCCAGCAAGAAGCAGTCCAATGACAAGTCCGCATGCGATGATGGAGCCAGGTGCAATGCAGCTCAAACCACAGACCTCCTCCTCTGGATTCGGGACTGCGGTGGAGGCCAGCGCCAAGGCGATCATCCAGCCAAGCCCGCGTGTCAGCGGGTCGGAGACGAACATGCCGATGATGACGACCACCAGCGCTAGTGCGCCACCAAGGGCAATGCAGTTGCGCCCCTTGCTCTGCATGAAGCGGCGTACGCCATTGGCGGCGGCTCCAGCCAGCAGCAACAGCATCAGGGCCGCTGTCGGGAAGCCCATCGTGCCTGCCAGGATGCCCCAGCTGGCCTGCGTGTCGGTTTCGATGTCGTTATAGCTGGGGTTGGGCAGGTCGCCATAGCAGCGTCCGACGCACTGCTGGTAACGGCTGGAGCCGATGCCCGAGAAGGGACGGCGTGCCGCCATGCCCAATGCTGCCGCGAAGTCGATGTGGTTGGTCTTGAGTTCGCCAGGGTAGTCCCCTGTCTTCATCGGGTTCAAGGAGGCGAGACGAACCTGGTTGTGCGCTGGCGGGAAGAGAGTTGTGGAAAGAATCATCGCCACCACAAGGGCCAACACATTGACGAGGCCAGCGGCGCGCGAGTGAATGAACGCGCCAACCACCAGCACCATGCCCACGATGAAGAGCATCTGCCCATGTGGAATAGCCAGAAGCCCGATGACTGTTGCGACAAATGCCGCAATGAAACCGTAGATGTGCTTGCGTCCGAAGAGGATGGGCTGAATCCATGCAAGGGCGATGGCCAGGAAGAAGGCAAAAGCCATGCGGCTTCTGAAAAGGCCAGTGAAGGCGTGTCCGCAGCCCCACTTGAGGGCCATGATGTCAGCTGGAGGATAAATGCTGCCGAAGCCGTATGTCTGTCCCTGGATGAGTGCGGCAACGATGTTGACCGCCACGGCCAGAAGCACGGAGGCGACGGCAGCTCCAGGTGCGTTTTCAATCAGGAAGCCCAGCAGGAGGGTGCCGCAGAAGAGCTGCTGCACCAACTGCGCGACTTCAATGGCTCCACCCATTCCTGGCGCGGCGGCTAGATTGGCGATGCACGCAACCACCAGCACGACTATCGTGCAAATCGGGAAGAAGAGGCGGCGGCGCGATGCAATGGCAAAGCCCAGAACGGGCAGGAACGAGCCCAGAAAGGCCAGGTCGGCGAAGGCCAGCTTGCCGCCTGCCAAGGGTATCTTGACCTGGTTGAGCATGACGAAGAGCGCGATTGCCGCCAGAAGCGTCAGCCAGCCAGGGGCTGCCTTCAGCTTGCCGCGTTGCAACTCACCTTCGGCCTCCTGCGGCAGGAACAGCCCTTTCAGCCAGCCGCCCGCATGGCAGCAGCAACAGCAGGAATGTTCGCTCTCTGCACTGCCTTCGCCTTTATTCGGAGCTGCCTTTTCCGCTGAAGCAGTCGCTTTCTCCGCCGTCGAAGCCTCACCGTCAAGCGGTTTCACCCTGATTTCCTGTTCGTCCTGTGTTTTTTCGTTGTCTGACATGGTTGCCTCTTTGTATGATGAATTCAGTTTGTTTGCACTCGTTTTCATGGTGCTTCCACACCTACAGGAATAACGAATTGTCGCCATGTTTTATTGAAGGATTATTAGAGCATAACCTCGGTCATCACTCCAAAAGAGCACCAAACATGGCATTTAATTCTGGTTCAATATTCTCGCCTACCGACAATTTATCATAGCAGGCTTCAATTTTAGCACTTGGTATGCTGTCCAAAAAAGCTTCAGAGGGCACAATCGCCTCATTCAAGTCATTCGGTTCAAATTTATCCAGATTATTCCCGTATTTCCTTATGGAAGATGCTAGAATGCGGTGTCCAATGTCAGAGAACAGATATAAAAACAACGCATTAACCCTCAATTCCCCAAACAAATTGGGATAAAAGCAGTGAAATGAGGTCAAAGACTGCACGTTTGACATATTGCGTATAACCTTATACCCGCCTCGGGAAAAGACATTCAGTAAAATCGGTGCAGGAAGCCGTTTTTCCATTTTATACCATGGAGTTCGGCTTCTTGTTATATAGCCATTGTTTACCCCCGTCTTTTCACCAAACGAAATGTATTCGTCCGCCTGTCGGGAATGTTTACTCCCCACATTCAACAAATAGACGGGAGCATCTGCAGAAGATAACTTATCAAAATCCTCCTGCACAAAAATTGGCTTTGTGATCTGTGCGCTTTTCGTTATGCAAGGAGAACATTCGCTACTAGGAAGGTTTAGTCGATCAATTATTGATTTCTTCAAGACAAAGAAACCATTTGAACCAGTTGCGATCCCCCGTGAAAAATGCCCATATAATGACAATTTTGCAGCATAACATGAAGTCACTTTAAGATTGTTATCGCTGTTTTCAAAAAAAGGCATCCATTTATCGTCAACATTTAAATCATTATATGATACTAATTTTGCTGTTTTGAATATAGCGTCTGCCTCGAGTTCCTCTAAATTATGAATAGTGATAAACGATAAGTCATTATAACGTTTAGAAGAATGATATAATAAAATACACAAAGAGGTTGTGGCATCTGGGAAAGCTTCTGTTTCACATTCGATCTTGATGATTGCAAACAAATGATTCCTATGAATTAGCAATTCTTTAATCTGTCTGCCATATCCAGTGTTTAAGAACTCGATTGGCATAATATAGGCCAGCCTTCCCCCAGGTCGAAGTTCCAAAATCGACTTTACCAAAAATGCAGACGCTATATTCGTGTAGCCAGAAAGCTTAATCCCATATTTCTTCTCAAATTGCTTTAAAACAGTTTCCTTTTGCTCAAACTTCTGAAACTTCAAATAAGGGGGGTTGCATACAATGTTTTCATGGACATCACCATACCTTAGAAGGTAATTGTCATGGGTGATGACCGCCTTGCTTCCAGGAAAACTAGATGCATAGTATTCCAGTATTTTTGAATCAACTTCTATTCCTGAAAAAGAGACATCGGACGGTGCATTTTCAGCAAATGCACCGAGCCCAAATGCAGGATCAAAAATAGCACGCGCAGAACCTCCTTCCAAAACCCAATTATTCATAAAACAAGCAATAGGTTTGGGAGTAAAGAATTGGGCAAAACGTTTCCGGTGTTCAATCCCAACAGCCGACAAATAGTTATGTTCAAGGGAATAAGTCATTTGAGTATCGAGTTTAATATGCCTAAATCCAAAAAGCCTTGTCCACCAGAGAATTTTACATAAAACAGCAGACGCCCCCTGTCCAGCTCTTTTAAAGCAGAAAAATGACTGGGCATGTCGATTCTTCCAATAATTGGACTTGCTTCATCAATATTGATTTTAACTGTTGTCTTCCCCTGATTCTTGACGTCCTTTTCAACAGAAAAAACCATGTCCTCTAAATCTGGTGTGCTACTGATTTCCAAAATTCTCTCGAATGACAGAATGTAACCACGGTCAAAGAAAACCTGCAAGTAATAGTGCGGTACATTATATCGTTGAATCCAACGATTAACTAAAGCCAAATCCTCGACTTTTGGTGTTATGCTTAGAAAATCTCTTTTATGAAGAATTCTTATGTGCTCCTTGATTTTCTTAAGACACGATGAGATAAAGCGCAAATCAGGTGAAGAACTCCATGTTGTTGGACGAAAATCCAACTCGCGAAAAGTGGAAGGAGAAGCATTTAAAAGCAAGGAAAAAAGATCTGGATTCTTCTTTTGAAGTATTCCTCTATAGGGTTCTTGCAAGATTTCCTGTGTTAATGCCATGCAAGCAGCTTCAGCCTCTTGGATGCGTCGCTCCATATATTGTGCGTATTTTTGACTTAGAAAACTGCTTGAACGCACCTCTATGGCTGCAACCGCCTTGGATATCAAAGCATTGTTTTCAAAGTCAAGCAAACCATCTGAAGGCGTATCCCCTCGTTTGAATATCAAGATGTCAGGACGTTTGCCTATTAAATTAAGCTCTTCTTGATAATGAGCATAAAACTCGGCAAAACCTGGGTCACCTGCAGAAATGGAGTCAGAACGTCCATACTGCAAGGCAACATAGTCTGAGGAAGCTGCATTGATGGAGGAAAGCACCAATTGCTCAGCCCAATCCCCTTGCTCTTTATTCGTCAAAAACTCGGACGAAGCAGATGCCGGTGCCCGCCCCTGAATCACCACATTCTCGTCAATGTCCAAGGGGTGAGCTTGAATCAGCCGAGCAATCCTCGAAGAATAATCTGACATAATTGGCGTCTCCTCTTTCTAGCGTTTACATTTTTGACATTAAGATAACGCATTCTTCTATTTTTTCCACAATCACACTAATATTTTTATGCTTTTTTGATTTTTTCTCTGCAAAAATACCCACCAATGACCAAAATGCAACTATATCGCTTGATTTATCCCTGGGAATTGGTATAATATCTTTGACTAAAGCCATTACTCCATAATTTCCTAAACCCAAAGGAAAGCCATGAAAACACTGCGTTTCACGTTGATTGAACTTCTGGTGGTCATCGCCATCATCGCCATTCTGGCGGCCATGCTGCTGCCGGCCCTCTCCAAGGCCCGTGAAAAGGCGCGTGCCATCTCCTGCACCAGCAACCTCAAGCAGCTCGGCCTTGGCTTCGCCATGTACACCCAGGATTATGAGGACTGGAATGTCTGGCTCTACAACTACGCCGTCGCCTCTGGCCAGGCGCCGCTTTACTGGTGGCAGGACGCCATCGCGCCCGTCTATGTCGGCGACTACAAGCTGGTCGTCTGCCCCGCACATGCCTCACCAATCAGCTATAACACCTACCGCCCCGAATCCACCAGCTCCATCACGTA
>JAFTAC010000420.1 GCA_017458805.1 Victivallales bacterium
ATGACCTCGTGAAATGCGCCGCAACAGAGGCAGGTTGCGACGGCTATCTCGTCGTGGGAACTGCTTGTTCCGTGGATGGCTACACTTCGTATGGTGCTGCCTTGCAGGTGGAAGGCTTCAAAAAGACGGTTCCGTGTGCAGCACCGCATGCCATTGTCGCCGACGCAAAGGTGCTTTCAACCGCTCCCACCAAGATGACTGCTTCTGGATACGCAGACTTGATGGCAAAAATCGTCTCTGGCGGAGATTGGTACATTGCAGATGCTCTTGGCGAAGCACCCATCCATTCGACTGCCTGGCAGATGACGCAGATAAAGTTGCGGCAGTGGCTTGGTGATCCTGAAGGGATTGCAGCAGTCAAATCCTCTGCTCTGACGGGTCTCTTCGAGGGGCTGGCAGCAACGGGTTTTGCAATGCAGTTGATGCATGATTCTCGTCCTGCCTCGGGGGCGGAACATCTCATAAGCCACATTATGGAAATGGACGGCGTGATGGTCAATGGCGAACATCCCTCTCATGGCTTCAAGGTCGGAATAGGAACGCTCATTTCCTGCGCAATGATGCATCACATTTTCTCCCTGACCAAAGAAGAAGTTGCCAAAATCTGCGCGAACGCTTCCTTCGTGACTCCAGAACAGCGCAAAGCCGAAATTGACCAGTACCTCAAAGATTCCTCCATTTACGAGCATGTCAATCAAATCTGCATGCAGAAACTCCTTGACCAAAAGAAGTTCCAGAAGCGGATGCAGGACATTGTCGCACACTGGGACGAAATGAAACAGCGCGTTTTGAACCAGATTTTCACGTTGGAGGAAACCCGTCGCCGCCTGAAGGTCGTCGGTTGCCCGACGAAACCTTCCGAAATTGGTGCCGACCACGCGGAAATCCGCCGTGCCGTCATCTGCTCCCAGATGATTCGCAACCGCTATACCGTCTTCGATCTCGCCTACGAAATGGGAATCTTTGAACAGGCTGTCGATCAGATCCTCCCTCTCGTGGAATAAGTGGCTAGTGGTTAGTGGTTAGTGGTTAGTGGTTAGTGGTTAGTAGCAACCACTAACCACTAACCACTTTCAAAAAGGAGAAGACCGTCCATGAACGGAATGTTGTTGCTTGTTGGTTCAATCGTCTATTTTCTGCTGGCTTATTTCCTGTACGGGAGATTTGTGGCGAAGCGTTTCGGCGTTGACGCGAAACGGGCCACGCCCGCCCATTCGCAGGAGGACGGCATTGACTACGTGCCCACGCATCCAGCCGTGCTCTTCGGGCACCACTTCGCCTCCATCGCCGGCGCGGGCCCCATCATCGGGCCGATTGTCGCCGCCTCCTTCGGCTGGCTGCCCGCCTTCCTGTGGATTGTCCTCGGCTGCGTCTTCATAGGCTCCATGCACGACTTCGCTGCCATGTTCCTCTCGGTCCGCAACCAGGGGCGCTCCATCGCCTACGCCATCGAGGAGGAGTTGGGCTACTGGGGACGCCAGCTGTTCCTCTTCTTCTGCATCGCGGCCCTGCTGCTGGTGGTCGCGGTCTTCACGCTCCAGGTCGTGGACGGCTTCATCGCCAACCCGGGCGTGGCCACCTCCTCCATCCTCTTCATCCTGATGGCCCCCTTCTTCGGAGTAGCCACCAACCGCAAAATCCTCACCTTGACGGAGGCCTCCCTGGTCTTCGTGCCCCTGCTCTTCTTCTTTGTCTGGTTCGGCACCGTCATCCCCTTTGACCTGGTCGCCGTAGTCGGCAACGAAAAGACCGCGCGCACCATCTGGACCGTCGCCCTGCTCTACTATGCGGCCTGCGCCTCCATCATCCCCGTCTGGGTTCTGCTCCAGCCCCGCGACTACCTCAACTCCTATCTTCTCTATGCGATGATGGCCCTGGGCATCATCAGCGTCGTTTTCGCGCAGCCCACTGTCAACATGGCGGCGGTGCACCTGCCCGAGGGCAAAAGCTTCGTCCCCAACATCCTGCCCCTGCTCTTCGTGACCATCGCCTGCGGCGCATGCTCGGGCTTCCACGCCATGGTCGCCTCCGGCACATCCGCCAAGCAGATTGACAGCGAAAAACACATCCAGCCCGTCGCCTATGGCGGCATGCTGGTGGAAGGAGCCCTGGCCATTCTGGCTCTGCTCAGCGTCGCCTATCTCGCGCCGCAGGATGCGGCCGGCGTCCTGAAAGGAGCCCCCGCCGTCTCCTTCGCAAAGGGCATGGCGCACTTCGCAGAGGCGATCGGCCTCAACTACAACATCGGCTACAGCTTCATCAGCCTCGCCATCTCCGCCTTCCTGCTGACCAGTCTGGACACCGCCACCCGCCTGGCGCGCTTTGTTTTGCAGGAACTCGTTCTCCCCAGCGAGAAGTCCGTTAACAAGATTGCCATCTCCGCCAAAGCGAACGTCTGCCGCCCTGCCCCGCAGCAGAAGCACCCGATTCGCCAGTTCATCGGCAGCCGCTGGATGGCCACCATCATCGTGGTCGTGCTCTCTGGCTACCTGGCGCTAAGCGGCGAAGGAATGACCATGTGGCCTGTCTTCGGCTCCTCCAACCAGCTGCTGGCGGCCCTTACGCTTCTGGCCGTCTCCCTGTGGCTGCTGCGCAAGAAGTACAAGGCGCTGTTTGCCCTGCTTCCCATGGGCTTCATGATGGTCATCAGCCTCTGGGCCCTGATCAACCTGATCATCCAGAACCACAACAAACCCACCCTGCTTGCCATCAGCGTCTTCCTGCTGGTCCTGGCCATCATGCTTATCTGCCTTGCGGTCAAGACCCTCGTGAACAGAAAGAAGAGCTAACTAGCTCTGGGGCACGCACTCGTGCAACTCTTGGGCGTGCACCGCGTCCAGAGTGCGCGGCGCGTAGCTGCCATGCAGGGGCGCGGGAAGCTTTTTAAGGCCCCCATCCTTTGTTGGTAGGCCGTCAACCGCCCCCGTCCTGTGTGCGCGGCGCGTAGCTGCCATGCAGAAGCGCGGGGAGCTTTTTAAGGCCCCCCATCCTTTGTTGGTAGGCCGCCAACCGCCCCCCGTCCTGAGTGCGTGGTGCGTAGCTGCCATGCAGGGGCGCGGGAAGCTGTTTAAGGCCCCCGTCCTTTGTTGATAGGCCGTCAACCGCCTCACGTCCTGAGTGCGCGGCGCGTAGCTGCCATGCAGGGGCGCGGGAAGCTG
>JAFTAC010000421.1 GCA_017458805.1 Victivallales bacterium
ATTACCCACTCTTCACGTCCCAGGGAGGCGTAGTCGATGACTGCCTCTTTCGCCAGTTCCGTTGGACCGACGTGGATGGCGGGGGCGGGCGCAGCCTCCACAATGGGGCACTCCGCGCCAATCAGTTTGCGAAGGTAGCTCTGGAGCTCCTTGGCAGCAGTCTGTTCAGAGGCCGAGGCCTCCTTGGACACGACGATTGGAACAGGTTTCTCCTTGCTGATTGTAAGGGGAGGTTCTGGCTTCTGTGCAGTGGCGCAGGATACCAAAAGTGCGGCGAGCAGAGTGCAGAGTAGGGTGGTTCTTAGCATGGTGTGCCTCCTTGGTTAGTGGGGGTTATCGTAATTTGTTGAGCAGTGCGAGTATTTCGGCGATTTGCTGTCGTCCGTTGTGGGCGGTGGAGACGGGAACCTGCGCGTGAGAGTCGCGATAGAGGCCCTTTGGGGTTTCGATGAGGATGCGTCCGTTCATGACAGATGCGCTGACGAGCTGGAGCTTTTGCGCCAGGATGCGGATGGAGGTGAAATAGAGCAGATCGACTGTGGTCTGGGGGAGCTTGCCGAAGCGGTCGATGAGTTCGGCCCGCAGCATCTCCAGCTCTGGTTCTGTCGTCACGGCGTTCAGCTTCTTGTAGAAGGCGAGGCGTTCGTTCAGGTCGGCTATATAGGAGGGGGGGAAGCTGATGGGGGTCTTGCCCGAGGTGGATTCAATGGCGTAGGCGATGCGGTCCAGAAAGACCTTGCATCTGGGCGGGGTCTTCTTCTGTGCTGCGGTCAGCCCCTTGACGGCATCCTTCAGAAGCTGGCAGTAGAGTTCGAAGCCGACAGCGGCGATGTGCCCGCTCTGTTCCGTGCCGAGGATGTTGCCCGCGCCGCGTATCTCCATGTCGCGCATGGCGAGTTTGAAGCCCGCACCGAGATGCGTATAGCGGCGGATGGCGGCCAGGCGCTCGCGTGCGTTCTGGGGCAGGGTGCCCATTGGGGGCAGCAGGAGGTAGGCGTAGGCCTGGCGGATGTGGCGCCCAACGCGCCCGCGCAACTGGTAGAGTTCGGAGAGGCCGAAACGGTCCGCATGGTCGATGATGATGGTGTTGACGTTCGGGATGTCAACTCCGCTTTCGATGATGGTCGTGCAGACCAGAACGTCAATCTCGCCACGGACGAAACGCACCATCACCTTCTCCAGTTCCCCGCTTCCCATCTGGCCGTGGGCAAACTCGCAGCGTGCCTGGGGGACGAGCTGGCGAACCGTCTCGCACATCTTGTCGATGGTGGCGACGCGGTTGTAGAGGAAGAACACCTGCCCCTTGCGCTCGATTTCACGCGTAATGGCCATGCGGATGAGTTCCTTGTCAAACATGGCCACGACGGTGGTGACGGGGAGCCTGTCAACGGGGGCTGTCATGATGGTGCTGAGGTTGCGGATGCCTGACAGGCTGAAGTAGAGTGTGCGGGGGATGGGGGTTGCCGTCATCGTAAGGATGTCCAGGTCGGCCCTCATGCTCTTCAGGCGTTGCTTGTGGGCTACGCCGAAGCGTTGTTCCTCGTCGATGATAAGAAGCCCCAGGGAGCGGAAGTGGACGTCCTTCTGGATGATGCGGTGGGTGCCGATGAGGATGTCGATTTCACCGCTGGCGGCTTTTGCGAGAATCTCCTTGATGTCCTTTGAGGAGCGAAAACGGCTGACGAGGTCGATGGTGACGGGGTATTCGGCGAGTCGTTCGCGGAAGGTCTGGAAGTGCTGCTGTGCAAGGATGGTGGTGGGTACGAGGATGGCGACCTGCTTGCCGTTGAGGACGGCGCGGAAGGCGGCGCGCAGGGCGACCTCCGTTTTGCCGTAGCCGACATCGCCGCAGAGGAGGCGGTCCATGGGCTTCGGGTTCTCCAAATCCTCCAGGACGGCACGGATGGCCTCCTCCTGGTCAGGCGTCTCCTTGTAGGGGAAGGAGTTGGCGAAGGAGGTCTCCCACTCGATGACGGGCTTCATGGAATGCCCCGTCGATGCCTGGCGCATTGCCTCTGTCTTGATGAGTTCGGCGGCCAGGTCGAAGGCGGCGTTTTCGGCATTTGCCTTGGCGTTTTGCCAGGCGTTGCCGCTGATTTTGCTTAGGACGGGCTGTGCCTTGCCTGCACCGAGGTAGCGGCTGACGAGGAACGCCTCCTCTAGGGGAACATAGAGTTTGACCTCATCGGCAAACTCCAGCTCCATAACCTCCTGGAGGTCTCCGTGGATTTCCATCTGCTTGATGCCACGGAAGATGGAGATGCCATGGGTGATGTGGACAACGTAACTACCCTCTTCAATTTCCACATCGCCTGACAACGATGTGTCGTGCTTGTAGTCGATGAGTTTCTTGCGGCGTGTTTTCGCCCTGCGCCCAAACAGTTCATGGGAGCTTAAGAGGACGAGGCGCGCATCGGGAAGCAAAACACCGTCCGAAAGGGCCTGGTGTTCGATGATGATGGGCAGCTTTGCGGCGGAGGCGTCTTCCTTCAACAACTGCTTGAAGCGATCGACCTCGCCTTTCTCTGAACAGCATGCAACAACCGTGTATTTGGTTGAGGTCCATCGTTTTATGGAATCGCGCAACTGCTGCCAGTGCCAGACGGTGGCTCCGTCCCCCAGCTCTGGGATGGTGTCCGCCAGCTCGGCGGCCAGGCTTACGGCGGAGAGGCGGCGGGATGGCACCTTGTCCATCTCTGCCAGGCCATCATCGGCCCGCACGACAAAGTCAATGGGCTTCTTGTAGGAGGCGGCGAGTTCCTGCCAGCGGGCTGAGATGTCCGTTTCGCCGAATGTGGCGACATGCGCAGTGATGGCAGCTGGGTCGATGAGGAAGACGGTTATCTCCTTGGGGAAGAAATCCTTGACGTAGGATGTGTATTTCTCCTCTGCGTCCAGGACGGCAGTGCCGCGCGGGATGATTTTCAGCTCGGGGGCCTCCTTGTAGGAACGCTGCGTATCAGGCATGAAATAGCGGAGGGAATCCACTTCGTCTCCCCAGAAATCGATGCGGATGGGGGCTTCGTAGAGGGGGGAATAGACATCCAAAATGCCGCCTCGCCGTGAGAACTCGCCTGGCTCCAGAACCTCCACCTCGTTATCGTAGTCCAGTTCGACGAGCCTTTTGGCAAGTTCGTCAGGCGATATGGCATCCCCTTTGCGAATGGTGAAGCTCTTTGTCTTGAAGTACTTGGGGGCGATGGTTTTGGAAAGGAGTACAGAGGGTGTCGTCAGGTAGATGGACGGAATCTTGTCAATGAGATTCTGGAGAGAGGCGCAGCGCTCTGCCTCGTTTTCAGGAATCCATACCTGCCTGTTCGAATCGACTTCAGGCATTGGGACAAGCGGACGGGTTTCGCCTGTAAGTTGGAGGAGGGAGGTCAGGCTGGAGGCAGTGGATTCCAATTCAGCCGAATCAGGCAGTACAACCAAAATACTGCCTGGGCGGCTTGCGACGGTGGTGGCTATGGCAAGTGGCACAAGAGTGTCGTCAAACAAAAGCATACGGAACCTGCCTTGTGGCAGGTCCATGGAGCTCCATTTGCGGAATGTTGTGCGCCAGTCAGTCAATGTGGGGACTCAGATGAAAACAAAGGACTGCTTTTAAACCACCGATTACACAGAATTCACAGATGCGTTTAGCCGCATTTGCGGCTAAATGTGGAGAGTATTATAAAATAGAACCGCGAACTGACGCGATAGCGGCAGTTCGCAATCTGTGTAATCTGTGTAATCTGTGGTTTCAAAAAGAAACAATTTGTTAAGAGCTAATTCTCCATAAACAGCTTTTTCGTAGGCGGGACGGGGTCGTATGTGAAGAGGCAGCCCAGTCGGCGCAGGCCCGCGTCGTCGCCAGCGGAGGGGATATGGGTCAGGTGCAGGTCGCAGCCACGCAAGGCGGAGAGGCTGGCAATCGCCTTCTTTGCCGTTTTATCGGAGTTTGCGCTGATGACCAGTGCGATAAGTGTCTCGCTCACGTCGAGGCCTGGGGAGCGGACGGCTCCAAGCGAATCCTTGAAGTTGGCGATGGATTCGAGAATCTCTGGCAGGAGGAGGTGGTGGTCGTCTGGGATGCCCGCCAACTGTTTGACTGCATTGAGAATCATGCTGGAAGCGGAGTGCATCAATGGGCTGTTCTTTCCCGTGACGATGGTGCCGTCCAGCAGCTTGATGGCGGCTCCGCAGAAAATCCCCTTGTTGCCCTTTCCCTTTTCACGTCCTTCTGCGGCGGCCTTTCTGGAGGCGACAACCACGTCGCGGTTCTCGACGTCGATGTTGGCCTTGGCGGCAACCTCCTGCATACGCGCGATGGTCATGGCGGAGGCACGCCCCAGCTTGTAGTCCGCATAGGCACGGTAGTAGCGGCGGGCTATCTCCTCGTTGGCGGCCTTGGAGACGGCTGCGTCATCGATGATGCCCTCCTTGATGCAGTTTACGCCCATGTCCGTTGGCGACTTGTACCAGCACTCCTCGCCTGTAATACGCTGGAGGACGGTGCGCAGCAGGGGGAAGGCCTGTAGGTCGCGGTTGTAGTTGATGGCCATCTTCCCGTATGCGTCGAAGTGGAAGAAGTCCATCGCGTTCATGTCGCGCAAATCGGCGGTAGCCGCCTCGTAGGCGAGGTTGACGGGGTGGTTGAGCGGGAGGTTCCAGACGGGGAAGGTCTCGAACTTCGCGTAGTGGGCGATGTTTCCTCGCTTGAATTCGTGGAATATCTGCGAGAGGCAGGTGCCCATCTTGCCGGAATTGGGACCCGGCCCCGTGACGACAACCAGCGGCTGCGTCACGGGGATGTAGGGGTTGGAGCCGAAGCCCGCGTCGCTGACCACGTGGTCAACGTCCATCGGGTAGCCTTCGATACCACGATGAAGATAGACAGCTATTCCATTGGAGGACAGGCTCTTCTGGAACGCCAGCGCACCCGACTCGCCGTTGAAGCGCGTGATGACGACAGCGGTTACATCGACGCCGTTGTTGCGGAGCTCGTCGATGAGGCGCAGGGCTTCCTTGTCGTAGGTGATGCCAAGGTCCGCACGGACTTTGTGCTCCTCAATGTCGCCCGCATGGATGCAGATGATGATGTCGGCCTTGCTGCTCAACTCCTTCAGCAGA
Organism: Victivallales bacterium; assembly: GCA_017458805.1. GTDB lineage: Bacteria > Verrucomicrobiota > Lentisphaeria > Oligosphaerales > Oligosphaeraceae > RGIG3456. Next base: position 5,113 of record JAFTAC010000421.1, read on the forward strand.
CGTATCTTGACGTTGGGGTCATAGCCAGGAAGCACGCGCGCGGCGTGCAGGTCGCCGATGAGCTTTCCACCAAACTCAAGGTACAAGCGGCTTTTGGAGGCGTGTACGCGCGCAAGGATGGACTTCTTCTGGGCGGCAAGGTAACGTTCGTTGTCAAAGGCAGACATTGAAGAGTGGTTAGTGGTTAGTGGTTAGTGGTTAGTGGTTAGTGGTTAGTGATTAGTAAGGGATTCGTTGTTAGTGGCCAGTGGTTAGTGATTAATGGTTAGTGAATGGTGGTTAGTGACTGCACTATCCACTAACCACTATCCACTAATCACTATCCACTAATCACTAATCACTTGACTTCGGGCATCTTTTCAAGGACGATCTTTTCGGCTTCGGTGTTCCAGAGGCCGTTGTTGCGCTTGCAGGCATCGTCCAGTTCCGCGAAGACGGGGTTGGTCTTGCCGAGTTCGGCGAAGTCGGCGATGGCGGCCAGCGGGAAGTCCTTGTGGGTGTAGATGAGCTTCTTGCCACCAGGAATCTTCGGGAGGTTCAAGGTGGTTTCGCGGGCGGCGGTGAGGCCGCCGACGTGGGTGATCATCATGGAGGGGTTCAACAGGCCCTTGCCCATGAGGTCGAGGGCTTCCTTGATGTCGGCGGTGGTGCCGCCGCTGGTGCCGACGATGTGCGTGCCCGCGTAGTGGACGTTGTAGAAGTTAAATTTGGCGGAGAACTTGGGATCCAGCGGGCCAGCGAAGAAGTCGAGGCAGCCGTCGCGTCCGAGGATGGCGTCGCCCTGTTCGACGACAGGGGCGACAGGAGCCAGCACGAAGACATCGTCATAGCCAGTGCCGTCCGTGAGGGCCATGAGCTTTTCGACGGCGTCTGGGCACTTGGTGTTGAGATAGACGAGCTTGATGCCGTTGGCCTTTGCGTCCTCGATGGTGAGGATGGACTCCGCGCGGGCGAGGCGGGCGTCGTCAATGTCGGTGACCACGATCAGCCCAGGTTTGCGGGGGCCGTGGATGAGGTAGTCGATGAGGCCGTTGCCCATGGGGCCAGCGGATGCGAGGCAGGCGACCTTGCCGCCTTCCTTGATGCCTATGACGTGGTTGTAGGTGGCCGGCGGAATGTGGTAGTGGGCGTGGCACGCGCCAATCAGGCAGCTCATCGGCTCGGAGAGGGAGGCCTTGTAGAAGGCGTCGCCTTTGTAGTTGAGTAGGCAGTTGGACTCCATCACGCAGGAGGGGATGCGGATGTAGGTGGCGTCGCCGCCGATGGTCGGGAAGGAGTAGCCAGGGGCGTCGAGGGAGCCGTGGTACATCAAGGCAGGCTGGATGCCGAAGCGGTCGCCTGGCTTGAACTGGTCAGCCCACTTGGCGCCGACTTCCAGGATGCGGCCAGAGAACTCGTGGCCGATGATGGTGGGATTGGTGGCGCAGTCGTTCGGGACGCGCTTGTGGGCGGCACCCTGTTCGGCTGCCTTGAAGCTGGACATGCATATTGAGTCGCTGATGACTTCTGCGATGATGCCGTCATCGCCGCAGGGCGGAAGCTCAAAGCTCTCTAAACGAAGGTCTTCTTTGCCGTAGATACGCAAAGCTGTGGTTTTCATGTTTTTTCTCCAATGGGTTATGTGTGTGGGATTTAGGGTTATCACTTTTTTCGCTGCGCTGCCGCGTGGGGCAGAGCCCGCGCGTCTCCATGCCGTGCGTCTCCATGCCGCGCGTCTCCATGCCGCGTCCATGCCGCGCTAGCGTTTGACGCGTCCAGAGGTGTTGCCCTTCATCAGGGCGACGATTTCGGACTTGGAGGCGAAGTTGACGTCGCCGCGGATGGTGTGCTTCCAGGCGCTGGAGGCGACTGCGAAGCGGACGGCGGTTTCGGGGGCGCAAAGCTCAGGGTCGTTCAGGGCAAAGACAAGGCCTGCACCGAAGGAGTCGCCGCCGCCGAAACGGTCGATGATGTGGTGGATTTGGTAGGGGGAGTAGGCACCGTTTGCGTCCAGTGGTGCGAAGTGTGCCTTCTCGGTGGTGCAGTCGTAGAGCATGCCGCCCCAGTTGTTATGGTCGGCGGAGATGCTTTCACGAAGCGTGATGGCGACAAACTTCGACTTCGGGAAGGCAGCGTGGAGCTTCTGCGCAACCTGCACATAGCCAGCGATGTTCAACTTGCCCTCCTCGATGGAGGTGTTGTCGGCTTTGATTCCGAACACGTCGGAGGCGTCCTCCTCGTTGCCGATGATGATGTCCGCATAGACGGCAATCTGCCTCATGCACTTTTCTGCCAGCTGGTTCTTGGTCAGGGCAGGGTCCCAGTTCCAGAGCTTTTTGCGGTAGTTCAGGTCGAGGGAGATGGTAATGCCCTTGGCGGAGGCGGCCTTGGCGAGAGCAAGGGTGCTCTGGAAGGCCTTCTCCGTGAGGGATGGGGTGATGCCCGTCAGGTGCAGGTGAGTGACGCCCGAAAGCATGTCGTCCATGTCATAGTCCTCGGGGGCCGCCATGGAGATGGCGGAGTACTCGCGGTCGTAGATGACATTGGAGCCGCGCATATTGGAACCGTGTTCTGCATAGTAGATGCCCATGCGTCCCTTCTTGGTGAAGGTGATGTGCGACGGGTCAACGCCGCAGGAGGCCATGAAGGCGCTGAAGCCGCGGGCGATGGGGTTGTCGGGCAGGGCGGTCAGATAGCGGCTCTTGCCGCCCAGGAGGGCGATGGAGGCGCAGAAGTTGGCCTCGCCGCCCCCGTAGGTGGCTTCGAGCTCGCCAGGCAGGACCTGCGCAAAGCGCTTCTTGCCGTCGGGGCTCAGGCGAAGCATTACTTCACCGAAACCAGCGATTAGAGGTGTGGTCATGGTTCAGTCCTCCAGAACGCTATTTGGCAGGAGCCGCCGCAGGGGTGGCTCCAGGAGCGATGGGTTTGACGGCTTCGGCAGCCTTCTTGCCCTCTTCGGCACCTTGCTGGACGGCCTCGGCAACCTGCTTGGCGCCTTCCTTGACCTCTTCAGCGACCTTCTTGGCACCTTCGACTACTGCTTCTGTGGTGGTTTCAGGCTTCTTCTCGGCAGCCTCTTTCTCCTGCTGGAGCTTCTTCTCGTTGAGGGCCTGTTTTGCCTGTTCCTCTTGTGCGATGCGCTCCTTCTCGGCCTTCTTGTACTTGTAGTACTTGCAGCCGCCGAAGCCGAGGACGATGAGCAGGATGATGGTCAGCAGAACCCTAAGCGCATAGTGCTTGGGCGTGCCCTTGGCGCCAGCTGGGTACTTGCCGTAGTAGGTGAACTGCTTGCGCAGTTTGCCATCCAGGCGGACCTTCATATTGATACCCCAGCCGCACCCTTCAAGGATGGAGCTCAGGTCCTGGCGGTTCAATTTGATGATGGCGATGATGGAGATGGGAAGCATCAGGGCCAGGATGGCGACGATGACCGTTATCCAGATTTGCAGGCCAGTCATGCCCGCCAGGGTCTTGGTGATGAAGGCGAGGGCGGAGCCAATGGCCGCAGCCGCAATGCCGATGCCCATGAAGGCGTTTGGATTCAGCTTGCTTTCCTTGCCGTCCTTGGCGGCAGGTGCAGGTGCGGGGGCTGGGGCGGGTGCGGGGGCAGGCGCCGCGCCTGGGGTGATGGCCTGCGTGAAGTTGCCTTGCAGGTTCTTTTCAGCATCGCCTGACCAGGAGTTCAGCTTGCCTTCAATGATGCCCCAAAGCCTGTGGATGGGGGCCTCGATGGCTTCACGGAGGCAGACGGGGTTCTCTACGATGTTGATGACCTTGGCGTCGCAGTCGTTGCCCTCCGTGTCATAGAAGATACCGCGCTTGCCGACCATGAGGTTGCCCTTGTCGCCGCTGGTGACGGGGACGACCACCTGGAACTTCTCGCCATTGTGTTTCGTCACCTCGACGTACATCAGGAAGAGCTGGCTGTTCTTCGCCATGGCCTGGTGCTCGGCGACAGAGGTGATTTTGAAGGCGACGGCGAACCAGCGTCCGTCGATGACCAGCTTGCCGCACTCGAACATGGCCTTCTTCTCGGGGCTGTACAGGTCTGTGAAGGAGATGAAGTTGTTGGCATACTGCAGAAGGTTGCCGCGATAGAGCAGGAGCTTTTCAAGCCCCGTGGAGGCGGCAATCTTGTTGGAGACGTCCTTGTCGATGGCCATCAGCTCGCGGACCTCTTTCTGAAGGGGCTCGCAGCTGACGTACTTGCGCAGGTCGGCGACGGGAATCTTCTCGACGATGGCGCCCTTCTTGGAGGCCATGTAGGCCTCGTAGGCCGTGAAGGTGCCTTTGACCTTGTTCCAGTCGTCCTGCGTCAGGCCGTCGGAGGCGTTGATGCCGAGGATGGGAATGATGACCTTTTCGACCAGCGGCATGAACCAGCCCTGGCAGGCGGGGTTGATCTTGTCCGCAATGAGCGGAAGAATACGGTCAGCGTTCGGCGTGGAGAGGGGCAGGGCGTTCTGGTAGGCGTCAACCTCGGCCTGGGCGGCTGGGTCGAACGCGGCGACCTTGGACTCCGTGGAGAGGGCCTTGGGCTGGATTCGTTCATCGAAGTAGAGCAGGTTGCTGATTTTGAAGAACTGGTCGAGCTTGTCGGTGTGCTCTTTGACCATGGCGGCGAGGGCTGGGGTGTCGGCGCCCATCGTCATGATGTCGGTCTTGCTCTGGCCTTCGGGGATCTGGCCCTTGTCATACCATTCGAGATACTCTGGAACGGCTTTGAGGAAGGTGGTCATGGTGGCTTCGTCGAGGCCCTGCGTGCCATCCTTGTCGGTTGTGCCGCCCGTGGCGGTGACAACGTCCTTGATCATGGCGGTCACGGCGGCCTTGTATTCATCGGTGGAGGCGCGCTGGGCGGCCTTGAGGGTGAGGACGCCGTCGCCGTTGAGGTCGCGCTGGATGACGGTTGCGATGAACTCGCGAACCTGCTTCAGGTTGATCTTGCCAGACTCGCCAGTACCAATCTCCTGGGAGATCCACTTAGCGGAGTCGATGATGGACTTGCCTTCGTCACTCTTGTCGCTGATGTCGGAAATCGCGAGGTTGCCATCGAAGTCAGGGGTGATCTTGCTGGCCTCGGGGAGCTTGTCAAGCAGCCATTTGATGGCGGTTTTCAGCTCTTTGGAGGTGACGCGCCCGTTCTTGTTGACGTCCAGGTAGTCGAAGAGCTTGGGGTCGCAGCGGAAGAAGGCTGTCACTGGGGCGCTCAACGCCACCCACAGGGATTCATCAAGGGTGAGAGCCTCTTTGAGATCATTTCCGTCCTGAAGGACCATCTGGAAAGATTTGCCGAATCGTCTGAATTCCATTTGTAGTTTCCTTGTGTTATGGGTGTTATGAAGAAAAAATCAGTCAAGTGTGACGGTTTCGCCGTACTCGGGGACATGTGTCTTCCAGGCGAGTTTCTCCTGGATGACGTTGGAGAGGGCCTCCGCCGCCTCAGGCTCGCCGTGTGTGACGAAGAGTTTGCGCACGGAGCTGGTGGTGGTCTGTAGCCAGTCGAGAAGTTCTTGCTGGTCGGCATGCGCGGAGAAGCCGGAGATGCGCTCGATTTTCGCATTGACGGGATACTCGTCACCGAGGATGCGGACGTTCTTCGCACCTTCGAGGATGATGCGGCCCAGGGTCTCCTTCGCCTGGTAGCCGACGAACATGATGCGGCACTCCTTGCGCGTGATGTTGGAGATCAGGTGGTATTTGATGCGCCCGCCTGTACACATGCCTGCGCCCGCGATGATGATGGCGGTGCCCTTGATGCGGTTGATGGACTTGGAGTCCGCTGTCGTGCGGACTAGCGTCAGGCCAGGCAGGCGTATGCTGCGGGCAAGCTTGGTCGTTTCCGCGTCGAAGAGGTTGGGGAAGCGACGGAATATGTCGGTGACCTTGACGGCCATGGGGCTGTCAACGAAAATCCGCAGGTGCGGGATTTTGTCCTGCTTCAGCAGGTTGGCCAGATAGTAGATGAGGTCCTGTGTGCGCTCAATGGCGAAGCTGGGGATGATGAGGTTGCCGCCCGCCTCGGTCGTCTCGTTGATGATGCGCGCCAGTTCTGAGGGAATATCCGCAGAATTGCCATGGAGGCGGTCGCCGTAGGTGGATTCGCAGACGATGTAGTCAGCCTCGCCAATGGGGGCTGGGTCGCGGATGATGGGCATGTTGCAGCGCCCGACGTCGCCCGAGAAGAGAATGGTTCTTGTTTCTGTCTCGTCGCGAATCGTGAACTTGATGCTCGTTGCACCGAGGATGTGGCCGACCTCAAGGAACTCGGCATAGACTCCGCCGCCAAGTCCGAGCGGTTGTCCGAGCGGCACGGGCTTCAGCATGTCGAAGACGTCCTTTGCCTCTGGCAAGGTGTAGAGTGGCACCTCTGGATGGGGACCCTGGCGGCCTTCCTTTTCGTGGCGTTTCTGCTTGAACTTGCTGTCTTCTTCGTTGATTTTCGCGCAGTCGGCCAGAACGATCTTGACCAGTTCGCAGGTGGCGGCGGTGGCATAGATGGGACCATCATACCCCTCCTTGACGAGGCGTGGCAGGAGCCCGCAGTGGTCGAGATGGGCGTGCGTGAGAAACACGCCGTCGATCTCCGACGGGGGAACCTGCGAGGGCAGCCAGTTGCGGTCCTTCAGGTCGTGCTCTTGGTAGATGCCGTAGTCGATGATGAACGTCTTGCCGTTGGCTTTAAGGAGGTATTTGGAGCCTGTGACGTTCTTGGCAGCTCCGAGGAAGGTGATGCTGATGTCCATAAAGTAGTGACCTCTAGTCTCTTATTAATGTGCTGAATCTGTTGATGAAAAACGATGCAAGTTGTTTTAGTTGCGCCCTAACGGGCGCGGAAACTAAGTGGGGTTCATCCCCCAATGCTGCGCGCCCTTGCGGGCGCTTGCATTGGGCTACGCTTGTCGCGCACTCTGTGCGCTGGCCGCTTTCGCGGCCCCAACTCCATTTTCACTGTTGTCATCAACATATTCCACACATTATCAATCTCTTGGGATGCCCATGATGCCCTCATGCTGGAAGACGGGCTTGTAGCCGTTTTCAGTCAGGAAGCGCAGACCCGTGGCGATGCGTTCGGCGTGGTCGGGGCGGTAGTTGAAATAGAATGGCCAGAAATACTGTTCGTGGGTGAGCAGGTCGATGTACTCGCCGTTGTTCTCGTCGCCGATGTTCGGCGCAAGTGTCGGGATGACATCTTCGATGTTGGTGTTGTTGAAGATGATGTCGATGCGGCTCAGGCAGATGCCGCTCTTGAAGTCCATTAGCGCGTCATGGGAGTTGAGGTAGGCGCAGCGAGCCTCGTCCAGGTTGTAGCTGACGTCGTAGCGGTTGGAATACTTCACAAAGTAGCCGCTCAGCGTGCGGACGCCGCGCTCGTAGAGCGTGGGGAAGACGGAGGGCTGCAGCTCGCCCCAGTGGACGATGGTGGGCGGCGCCCAGCTTTTCTCGCCCGCGAAGCGCACGACCTCGCCGTGGATGAGGTCGTAGTCATGGGCGACCTTCTCGGCTGTTGCATACTGGTAGGGCCTGTCGGGGAATTCATTGTAGGCGTGCCAGGTGAGGCGCATCCACTCGGCGTTGTCCTCGAACTGGCTCTTCCAGTCTGCTGGCAGCATGGAGAGGTTGAAATCCTTCTCGGGCGTCTCGTAGAAGAGGTTGAGGGTGAACTTGACGCCGAACTCGTCATGCAGCTTCTTGAGGATGGCGAGATAGTAGTTGTCGTTGATGTACTTGGGCTTGTTCTTGAGCAGGTCGCGGCACCAGAAGGAGTTGTCGTCAATGGAGAAGCGGTAGCGCTTGTAGGAGTTCTTAAGCCAGACGACGCGGACGGAGTGGCGCCCCGTCCCCTGGAAGCCTTCGGCCTCCGCCACAATCTCCGTCTCGAACTGCGTCAGCTTGACGGGGGCGTAGAAGAGTTCGCCGCAGCGCTTTGCTTCAACGCCGTTGACTTTGACGGTGGTTTCCAGCGGGGCAGTGCCCTTGACCTCGATGGTCAGGCCGCTTGCATCTTGTTTGCCGTTGCGATGGGTCAGTACGGCCCCGTGAAATGGAGATAGGATTTTGATCATTGTTACGTGTTCCTGTGTGTAGAAACGTGCGGAATTGAGTAGCGAAAATCAAGGTGGGCGCGAATATGTTGCGCCCTTGCGGGCGCTAAACTCTAGAGGGTTTGCCTCCCCGCGCTGCGCGCCCTTGCGGGCGCTTGCGTGGGGTTACGCATAGTTGCGCCCTGACGGGCGCTGCCGCTACGCGGCTTCCGCTCCAAATCCTTTGTTGATACTCAATTAGGCACTTTATTTTTCTTGTCGTCTTTTTCTGAAAAACTCCTGTATGATGGCGAGGCATTCATCGGCCAGGAGGCCAGAGGTGACGCTGACCTGGTGGATGCCTTCGGGCATGTGGGTGATGTCGAGGGCGCCGCCCGCGCCGCCCGTGCGCTTGTCGCCGCAGCCGAAGACCAGCCTCGGGAGGCGGCAGTTGACCATGGCTCCCGCGCACATGGGGCATGGCTCCTTTGTGACGTAGAGCACGCAGTCGTCCAGGCGCCACATACCAAGTTTCTGCGTTGCCTCCTCGATGGCGAGAAGCTCCGCGTGGGCGAAGCCTCGCTTGTCCCGCTCCACGTGGTTGTGGGTTCTGGCCACCAGGTTGCCCTGGTGGACAAGGACGGCGCCGACGGGCACTTCGCCCTCGGCTGCCGCCTGGGCGGCTTCCTCAAGCGCCATCCGCATGAAGGCGAGATCCGCCGCCTCTATGGAAGGGTCAGCGGTCACGTTTCTTCTTGGATGGGTTGGCCAGCGCATTCTCCGCGTTGAGGAGGGCTTGCCAGATTTCCTCGTCGGTGGTGGCTTCGCGCACATCCTGTATGAAGGAGGTGCAGCGGCAGAGGGAGCTGATCTTGTTGAGGATGTTGAGGTGCTCTGAACTGTCTGCGGAGCATGAAAGAATCAAAATCTCCGTTTTGCTGTCATCTGGCGCGGCATTGAAATAGGCGGGGGTAGCCAGTTTCGCGATGCAGATGAAAGTCTGCTCAAAGAAGCCGACTTCGCGTGTCATCGTATGGGGGATGGCGATGCCGTTCCCCAGGTTGGTGGAGCCAGCCTCCTCACGCTTGGTGATTTCGTTGCGGAAATCCTCTGGATTGTAAAGGAAGCCGCTTTGCTCTGCCAGTTCGGTGAGGGCCTTGATGATGGTGGCGCGGGTGCGTCCTGGTAGGGCGCAGGTGACGCACTCCCTGGGGCAAAGCGCCGACAGGGTAGGGGATGCGTCCTTCTGGCGGCGAGCCTGCTCTTCCTTCGCCTTGTCCAGTTGCTGTGTGTTGCCGCCGACGACCATGCGGGAGAACCAGAGGTCGAGGTCGTCCTGGAAGAAGAGGAGGTTTTCCCCGCGTGTCATGGAGGGGATGTCCCCCTGGACGGCCAGGGTCTTCAAGGCTGCGGGGGCTATGCCGATGGCGTCGGCTGCCTGTGATAATGTGAGGGTGATGCGGGGCATTATGGTCAGAGGAGTTCAGACATCTTGACAGGGCGCCCCAGTTTGGCGGAGAGATCCGCCGCGAAGATGGCGCGGTGGGTCTCGTAGGCGTCTGCGAAGCTCGTCAGAGGCATGGGCTTATTGTCAATGATGCAGTTTGTGAACGCTTGCATCTGTGGGAGATACGGATGATCAAGCACGTCGCCGGAATCGGCCAGGATGGTTTCCATGGTGGTCCACTTCTCCTTGCGGAGACCCTCGATGGCGGTGGTGGAGAGCTTGTTGTCCAGGATGCTTCCCTTGGAACCGACGAGGTGGCAGTGGAAGTAGTAGGGCTGGATGCAGTCGATGCAGGCGGCAACCTTGCCGATCTTGCCGCTGGCGAACTTGAGGATGGTGACGGAGCAGGGGTCGAACTCGTACTCGGAGAAGCATTCCGCTTTGCTCTTGGTCGAGTAGCACATGACCTCTTCGACGGGCTCGCCCATCAGTTTCAGGAGTGCGTCGAAGGCGTGGCAGCCGCCAGAAAGCAGGGCGCTGCCGCCGCCATCCGCCTTCTTGCTCCAGCGGAACTGGCCGTACCAGGGACCAATGCCATGGTAGTAGTCGGCTTCACCGTAGTGGACATCGCCGATGAGACCCTGGTCGAGGATGGACATGAGCATCTTGACCTGCTGGCAGTAGCGCAGCTCGAAGCCGACGCACACCTTCAGTTTCGGATTGGCGATGACCGCCTCGCGAATCTTCTTCAGGTCCTGGAAGTTCAGGGCGACAGGCTTTTCGATATAGACGTGCTTGCCAGCGTTCAGCGCGGCGATGGTCTGCTCTGGGTGGATCATGTTGGCCGTGCAGATGGAGACGATGTCAATCGTGGGGTCTGCAAGCACCTGGTCAAGCGAGGAATAGACCTTCAGCGGGCAGCCATAGCGAGCCTCCACTTCTGCGGGCGAAGGGTTGCGCGTGCTGCACACGGCGGTGACCTGGGCGTTGTCCGTGGCGTTGTAGGCGATGATATGGGCCTCTGCGACCCAGCCAAGCCCGATGACGGCGACATTCAATTTCTTCATGGGTGGTTCTCCTTCTGTTTTGTCTTATTGTGCAAGACGGAGCTTGCAC
>JAFTAC010000422.1 GCA_017458805.1 Victivallales bacterium
ACACCTCGTTATTGAATACGCATCCAACCCGATGATGCTCGTTCAGGCCGTGAAGGACGTCACCAATGAAGAAGGCGAAGTTGTCGGCGAAGAGAACATCGAAGGCGCATACTACATCGAGACCTTCCGTCCCAATGGTGATCTCGGTTCAATGGACTTTATGGGCTGGAACGGTTACATCGACTGCCCGATGGCCGGCAATACCTGGGAAATCATCCCCGTTGAAGGCAAGCCCAACGTATATAACATCGCACAGTACGGCCAGACGTTCCCCATTGAGACCGTTACCGACGCAGAAGGCAACGAGACTCAAGTCGGCGGCGGCAAGAAGCTGCTCGGCCTGCGCAGCGGCGACAACGCCTATGCTCCCTCCTACTATGTGGTCGATACCGACTGCAAGACTCCTGAGCTGGAGACCAACCAGTGGATGTTCATCAGCCGCGAAGAGATGCTTGGCTTCATCAAGACTGCCTCTGCAGAGAATCCCGCTGACCTCACGTTCCTCATCCAGAACCCCGGCTTCGACCAGCGCTGGTCCATCGATGAATGGATATTCAACCAAGGCAGCGTCCTCGGGCGCGGCGGCGACCATGCCAACTTCGTCTTCGAGTCCTACAACTCTTCTGACTTTACCATCGCTCAGGACCTCTGGCCCGAAGAAGGCGAGGATGCACTGCCCGCAGGTACCTATGTACTCGAGGTACAGGGTTACTACCGCGACGGCATCGAGTCAACCCACGTTGCTAAGGTTCTTGCCAACCAGCCTGTAGCACAGCTTGCCGTCATCTTTGCCGGCGCTGATTCCGATCCCTACAACACGGACAACGGCTGGCAGACCATTCCTCTCGCTCCCATCCACATCGAGGCCAACCAGGTTCCCGGCATCGGCTACGGTGCTGACCAGGGCTTGCAGACACCCGGCACCTACGGCGGCCAGCCTCTGAGCGCTGTTGACCAGGCCGGCATGGAATACTTCCCCTGCGGCCTCTACAAGAACCAGCTTCCCTTCACCATCTCCGAGGAAGATCCCGGACACGTCAGCATTGGTATCTACAAGGACCTCTACGAGGAAAGGACTCCCGGCGACTGGAGTGTAGTTGACAACTGGCGCCTCAGGTACTACGGCAAGGGTGAAATCGACATCGATGCCATCAAGGGTATCGCTTCCGATGAAATCAACAGCAACACCACAAACGCTTCGACAGGCATCTACAACATGCTCGGCCAGCGCATGAGCAAGGCTCAGAAGGGTGTGAACATCATTGGCGGCAAGAAGATTGTCAGGAAGTAACATTCCCGATTATCTCACCAACCATCCAGCGGGTCCGGCAGCAGCCGGGCCCGCTTTTTGGTTTCATGGGCCTAATGAGGCAAATGGGCCTTTCAGGGGTCCTTTGTCAATAAAATAGGGGCCTGCACTTGCTTTTTGATAAAAAAAGTCGTACCTTTACAGCCCAAATACACAGAATTGACACTATGCACGTAAAAAAAGCTTTCCTCATGGCAGCTTTGCTGCTCCATTTGCCACTCATGGCTCAACAGGCACAAATGGTGAAGCCCGGCGACATTAAACCTACATCCACGCTCTATGTCAACAACCGTGCTCCCCTGCCCCACAATCCTTTCATCAAGTTGCCTCCCGCAGCGGTCACGCCCCGCGGCTGGATTGGCGAAATGCTCTTGAGGCAGAAGAACGGCCTGAGCGGACAGCTTGGCGAAATCAGCGACTGGCTCGACAAGAAAGGCAACGCCTGGCTGGAGCCAAGCGGCAGTCACGGCTGGGAGGAGGTGCCGTACTGGCTCCGAGGCTATGCCAACCTCGCCTACATCCTGAATGACAAGGCGATGCTCGACGAGACGAAGTTCTGGATAGAAGGCATCCTGCGCAGCAGTCAGGCGGACGGTTTCCTCGGTCCCGTCAACGAGAACAAGGATGGCCGACGCGAGCTCTGGGCCAACATGCTTGCGCTGCAAATCCTGCAGGACTACTACGAATGGTGCGGCGACGAGCGCGTCCTGCCCGTCCTCACCGCCTACTACAAGTGGCAGCTGCAGTACCCCGACGAGAAATTCCTACGCGACTATTGGGAGAACTCGCGTGGCGGCGACAACTTGCTCTCCGTCATCTGGCTCTACAACCGCACGGGCGAGCCCTTCCTGCTTGAACTTGCCGCAAAGATACACCGCTGCACGGCCAACTGGATGCAGGAGAGCGGACTGCCCAACTGGCATAACGTCAACGTGGCAGAGTGCTTCCGCGAGCCCGCAACATGGTACCTGGTGAGCGGCGACAAGGCTGCCCTCAAGGCCACGTACAACGACTACTGGCTTATCCGTCGCATCTACGGACAGGTGCCGGGCGGCATGTTCGGCTCGGACGAGAACTGTCGGCACGGCTACAT
>JAFTAC010000423.1 GCA_017458805.1 Victivallales bacterium
AATATTCCATAAAGCCATTGAAATCGATTTTGCAGTTGTTCTCGAAGCTCTCCTGAATATCCTCAATAGCATCCCCTCTGGTTTCCGAAAAGTCAAAATGAAGCACCATGAACTTTCCCCTGAGAGGTGTTGGGTGCTCATGGATCCAGGTGCCACCGAACAGCTCGTCGAAGCGGTCGGTGCTGTTGGCATCGTAGTAATAGCGTAGTATGCTCAGCAGCAGGCTTTTGCCAAAGCGGCGCGGGCGCAGGAACATCTGGTACGGCAGCGCCTCCAGAAGCGGAATGCCCCAGGTGTTGTCAACATAGTAGCCGTTGAGTTCCCGCATGTTCGCGAAGTCGCTCACTCCGTATGGTATGGTCTTGACATTGTCGTTCATGGTATCGCCCATTTTATTTATTCACAAAATCAAACTGGCTGTGATGTCCAGTCCTGTATCTGTCCTTGTTCCATGTCAAAGTTCACTCCCACAAGGAAGATTTTCTTGCCCGAGTTCATGTAGCGGCGGAAGTAGTCCCGTTCCTTGATTTGCTCCAGGGCAAGCTCCTTGCTCTTGTCCAGTTTGAACTCGAACACAAAAACGTAGTCCTCATTCGCGGCGACCGCGTCGATGCGCCCCTGGTTCGTCCTAGATTCAGCGGTGATGCTTATGCCTAGCAGCATGAAGATGGAGAAGAACAGCAGTTGGAAATTGTTCTCGTCCTTCAAATGCACGTCGTATGGCACCTTGGCGAAGAACACCTTCATCGCCTCCATGAATCCGTCCACGTCGCCTGCAGTAACTGCATCAGCCAGCCGATATACGGAATCCTTGACCTGGGCGGATTGCATTCCGCTGCAATATCCGGCAAGATAGGTCTCAAAAGAACCCTTGACTTCCAGGTTCGGAAAACACAGTTTGTAGGCAGTGTCGCCGTACCGTTTCACAGTGCTTTCAATGGTAAGGTATCCCGTCTGAAGAAGAAAGGTCAAGGGGGGGATGCGGTCAATCTCAAATGCATCGAAGGCGAAGTTTGAGACAGGGGTTTTCAGTGCCTGCTCAAGATTGAATCGCTGCTTCTTTATCAGTTCAAGGAGGAAAGTCAGCGTGCCAGTCGAGAACCAGTAGTTGTTGAACTTGCCGCCCGACTTGAAAAATTGTGCCAGCGAGACGGGATTATAGACTGTCTTGGAGTTTTCCTCAAAGCGGTAGCCGTTGTACCACTCCTTGATTTTCTGCATTAAATCATCCGAAGCTTGATTGCCCGCCAATGCGGCAATGCGGTCGCCGAAGTTAGCCTCAACCTCCTCCTGGGTGTAGCCGAGCATCGTGGCGAAATGCGCGTCCATGGTTATGTCGGTCAGGTTGTTCAATTCAGAGAAAAGGGACACGTGGCAGAACTTGCTCACGCCTGTTATGAACGCCAGGCGTATCATGGCGTTCTTCTCCTTTATCACGGAGTAGAACACCTTCAGTGCTGACAGGAAATCCTGGCAATTGGGCCTGGTGATATTGTTCAGTATTGGCTTGTCATATTCGTCAAGGAGTATGACGACGTCACCCTTCGTGTCGTGAAGAGTACTGATGAGTTCATGGAACATCGCGTTGGCTGTACGCTCCTTCAAGGTGACCTTGTTGAATTTCGCCTGTTCAAGCAGAATCTGCCTGAAACTCTCCTCCATTTTCTCCAGCGTGCTGAAATCCCGCCCGTTCATGTCCAGGTGTATGACTGGATGCGGCTCCCAGTCGTAGGGCTTGTCGTAAAGCGCCAGCCCCTGGAAAAGCTCCTTCTTGCCCTCGAACACAGCCTTCAGCGTGGAGACCGTCAGCGACTTGCCAAAACGGCGCGGACGGGACAGAAAATACATCTCCTTGGCTGGCCTTATCAACTCCCAGATGTACTCCGTCTTATCCACATACTGGAACTTTCCCTGTATGATATCTTCGAATGTGTAAATGCTGGTCGTCAAATCTTTCATAATAAACACCGGTGCCAATATAACCATGCCAAAAACGCAATAGTATAGCCACAAAAATAGGCTTTGCAACGGCTTTCAGACAAAATAGACGGGATATCCCGCGTCCCGCAATCAGCCTATCCCCCATTTTAACGCAGAGACGCAGAGTTTTTTA
>JAFTAC010000424.1 GCA_017458805.1 Victivallales bacterium
GCCAAGCTGCTGGGCTTTGCACGCGAGGGAAAGTATCAGGAGAAACTGTTGGATATCAGAACTGTCGCAAACAATGCTGCGGAACTGTTCAAGGTCGGCTTGAAGGATGTCACCTTCAGGTATGTGGCAGAGCCAACGCCGTTGATGATAAACGGCGACGAGACGCAGTTGCAGCAGGTGCTCCTGAACCTGCTGCTCAACGCCAAGGACGCGCTAAAGCCAGGCACGAAGGAAGAACGGAAGGTTTCCCTGGTGGTCTCGCAGGCGGCGGACGACATGCAGTCCTGGAGAGACCGCCCGCAAGGCGTGACAGGGACTGCAAACGGATATGTTGCCATCAAGGTCAAGGACAATGGTTTCGGCATGACGAAAGAGGTGAGGAACAAGATGTTCGAGCCCTTCTTCTCCACAAAGGGGGCAAACGGCACTGGACTGGGGCTCTCCATGGCTTACGGCTGCGTCGCTCACCATCATGGCTGGATAGACGTGGTCACCGAACCCGACATGGGATGTGAAATCCACATCTTTCTGCCCTTGCAGCATGGCGAGGGCGAGAAGATGAAAACCAGGCTGAAACATTGATACTACAGCATTATAGGAGTGCATAATTATGGAGAAAAAGCGCATCAAGATAGCCCAGTTGGGCATCGGGCACAACCATGCATCCGCAAAGATGCAGTCGCTGCGGAAGCTGTCGGAGCTGTTCGAGATCGTCGGCGTTGCGGAAGATGATGACGCCTGGCGTAACGAGCGTGGCTCATTGAAATGCTACGAGAGCATCCCCTTCATGAGCGAGGATGAGCTGATGGCTGTTCCAGGGTTGGAAGCCGTTGCCGTGGAGAAGGATGGGCTGACTATTGTGCCTACGGCATTGAAGGCTGCCAAACGCGGGCTGCATATCCAGATGGACAAGCCTGCTGGCGAATCCCTTCCTGCGTTCAAGGAGCTGCTGGATACGTGTGAAAAGGGTGGTCTGGTCTTCCAGCAGGCCTACATCTACCGCTATAACCCAGGCCTGAAGTTCATCATTGACGCGGTGAAGCAGGGATGGCTTGGCGATATTTTCGAAATCCACGCGGTGATGAGCCGCTATGACGGCGACAACGCCCGCTATCGCAAGTGGCTCTCCCAGTTCAAGGGCGGTGCCATGTACATTTTTGCAGGCTACTTGATTGACCTGGTGGTCTATATGCTGGGTTATCCGCAGAAGGTTACGCCCTTCCTGAAGCAGACGCGGGCGGATGGGTTGATTGACAATGGCCTGGCCGTCCTGGAGTACGAGAAGGCGACTGCGACGGTACGCGTCTCCGTGGAGGAGGTGGACGGCATGAGGCACCGCCGCTTTATCGTTTGCGGCACCAAGGGCTCGGCGGAGCTGTGCCCCATCGAACCGACTGGACCAGAGTACTATACGCGCAATCTTCTGGTGCGCCTGAGCCTGAAGGAGGGTAATGAGAAGTATCCCGCTGGGACGCATAGGGTTGCGACAGGCATCCTGGGCGACCGCTATGGCCGCCAGCTGGTGGAGTTCTACGACCTTGTGCGGAATGGCGGCACGAATCCGTTCTCCTATCTGCATGAGTACGAAATGCACAGGGCTCTGATGGAGGCATGCGGAATTGTTTGATTTTTATGTAACTTAATGAATAACAAGGAGTAAACATGATGAAAACTGTAAAGTTCCTATCGGCTGTCCTATTCCTTGCCACAACGCTGCTTATGGCGGCTGGCAAGCCCATTTACATCCGTGCCTACAATGGAACGCTTCTAGACGCGGCACCAAAAGCTGGGACACCTGGTGGCATAGCAGCGGTGGCTCCTGCTGACAAGGCTGTTGTTCCTTTGCTTTCAGATGGTCAGAAGGCCTATATTCGTATGCCGCGAGGCGAGCGAGTTGCCTATTTTGCCGATGCTGACAAGCGCAAGGAGATGCGCGACCTCGGCTACTATCCATTGACGGTCACCCTCCAGTGGAAAGGTGCTGAAGATGCTGACTACCAGGTACTTGTTTCCGAGGAGCCGTCCTTGGCGGATGCAGTGGCTTTTGCTGCGACGGAGTCCAAGCTGGAGCTGGGTAACTTCAAGGTTGCGACCACATACTACTGGCAGGTCGTTTCGCCAAAGGACGGCAAGGCCTCTGCGCTTTCCTCTTTCACGACCGAGGCCGATACCCCGCGTCTGGTGCGCATCGACGGCGTGCCGAATGTCCGCGACGTAGGAGGCTTCATCGGGCGCAACGTTCGGCGCGTCAAGATGGGGATGGTTTACCGTTCGGCTGGCTTGAACTAC
>JAFTAC010000425.1 GCA_017458805.1 Victivallales bacterium
CCATCCAATCCACTCCTTGTTGTATGGAAATGTGATAGGAGGAACATAACATAAAAGAGGCGGTAGACAAAATAAATTAGTGAACACGGTGTCCGCTCCCGCGAGGGCGAACGCGAGGCGTGTGTTGTACATAGTCTTCTTCAGGTGCATCAATTCCTTCTAGAATCCTGCGGCCAGCCGTACCCTTGAGGTTCTTGACGGAATTGCGGGAAACAAGCAGGTAGGTGCAAGCAGCCAGGGCATCAGACACGTCCTTGCTGCCCTCCAACGGGTGATCAATTCTGTTGGTTCTTGGGTCGCGTATAAGCTCACGCAGTTCTTTTTTTACCTTGAGGAAGTTAGGGAAGATAAGGCGACCATCACGAAGAGCCTGCTTGACCTCGTTATACGGCGCTGGGGACGTGTCCACAGACAAAACGCCAGCGCGGATGCGTCGCCCATGCAGATTGCGCAGCTTACGCATACGCTGTAACAAAGCAGCACTTTGGAACGAGTCGGCAGACACACCTTCTATGACAAGCCTGGCGTTCAGCAGCTCTACAAGATCGCCAATGAGACTTATGTCGATCTCGTCCACAGCAGGAGGAACAATCTCCAGCAATCCATCAATGCAAACACAAGGAACTTCTCCTGCGGGCATCTCCACATAGCGCCGCTGCTCCTCATCCCAATTCGTGCTTTTGCCAACAGCCTTCAATCCGGCAAAGTGGCCGATGGCAAAACCGCAACTATCACCTGTGAGAGCCAAGTCCACGCTGACAAAAAACGTAATGGGCTGCTCGGAAAGCTGTTCCAAATACTCCGAGTCAATAAGCCGCAATAACCGGCCATCATAGTGCGAAAGGTCTATGGTGCCTTCCACAAAAAGCTGGTGCGCATCAAACATGCGGGCATGTGTTTGGGCTGCTAACTCAATGGTTTCGCGTTTCTTGATAAAGGCGCTGATGCCGCCAATAGGTATGCCAGCCAGGTCACGGATAGACGCCTCAAGGTCACGCTCAAACTCCTTCTGATAATCCACAGGCACTTCGATGACAGATTCCGTGTCAGTTGCATCTTCCATACGGTTTATCATGCGGCTATTACGGGTTTCGTCGCCCACCTCCACAAGAAAAGTCTCCTCGGACACTCTGTCCTTGGGCATGGACTCCCACTGTGCCATGCGCACCACAAAGATCGTCGTTCTGCCGCCATGCAGCCGTTCCTCTGCTGCCTCCTTGATCTTACGGTCGATGAAATCTCCAGGATAGTTGGCAGACGACACCAACATCAGCTTGCCAGGTACACGACCGCGCACACTGAAGCGGGACTTCATTCTGCGCATAATCGTGGAATACAAAACAGCAGCCTGGTCATACTCCTGCGTCCCTGTCAAACGACTGGCAGACTTGCGCGTGACTCTGGCCATAAAATTTAACTCATCGAGGACACCGCCAAAAACATTGAGACCTAAAGCAGATGTGTCGGACGAAGACAGAGGCAGGATAAAGATATTATTCGGGAAGCGCAGCTCCGACATGACCCCAACAGCAAAAGGGAAATACTTACGGAAATACTCGCTGCTGCGCAGTCGGCTAGAAAACTGACCATACAAGACTTTCTTTGCCAGCTCCTGCTTGATAGATTGCATCACAAAGTAAATGGAGGAACCAGGTGCCAAGCCATACTCAATCTGGGGGCTATAATAGCACGAGAGCTTGTAGAGCATGTAGGCAATAGCCATCTCTGAAAAGTAGGATTTGCCCCAACCGATGCCGCCTCCAAGGACAACTTCCAGATTGTCATCGGCATTCGGCCCGTGAAACAGCTCCACCAGCTTTTCGAGAACACGCGGGCGGACGTAGCCTCGCTGCCCCATGAAGAACTTAGACTCCACAAATTCTTCCACGCTAACAATGCGGTCAACGCGCAAGCCGCGTGGCATGGATAGTATAGAATAATCGCCTTCCTCCAAAGCAGAACCAAAATTCTGCATGGCATTCGTCAACTCGCGCAAGGGCATCTCGTCGCGCGCACCAGCCATATGCACGATAATGTCGCAGAAATCCTGCACAACGCTATCCGCCGGAGGCGACTCGCTGCTAGTGACGAACTCATACACCATGTCCAATGCGTCCGTGACGCGTACGACAGCATCACGGTCACTTATCATCTGCTGGGGTTCCATGCGCCTTCTCCACAGCGAATTTACAGAAGGACTCCGCAAAATCAATCATGGCCTGCTTATGCTCAGTATTCATCTCCCCAATGTACGACTGAAACGCTCCGGCCTGACGCATATTGATCTCCATCTGCTCTGGAACCTTCTCCACAATACCCACGTCCATCTGCATACGGTGCAGAGACTCCAGCGTGCCCTTATACATACCCATGACCATGTTGACCGTGCGTACGCCCATAAAGGGCTGCGCTTGACGTGCCGGATATGTGTAGAGCGATTCAAGCTGCTGTTCCAACAGTGTGGCAAGAGACGCCATCCTGCCGACGCAATCAATGTCTTTCTTGGCTTCTTTGGCATTTTTCAAATGCAAATCTAGCGGCAGTAGTGGTTTGCCGTCCTTCGTCACGGCCTTCTTGCGCCTGACCTTCTTCTGCCCAGCAGCGTTCTGGATTTTCGCAGCCAGCTTCCCGCCCACCACACTCAAACGACGCATGGCGGCTATGAGGTCGCCGTCGTCTACTCCAGCCCGACAGTCCGGGTGGATTCTCTGAAGTACGGTCTGCGGGCCGTCCCTGTCAAAAAGAAGCTGGCAAAACACTTGGTACAAGCCATTGTCGGACATGCCAGCAAGAGCCACAGACCCATTTCGTGCGCCTTCATGGGCAATTTTGTCCGAGGCAAGCAAGTCTCGCAGCTCGATGATAACATCCTCAGTCAACTTATTCCTGCGCTGCGGGGACTTCGGCATCTTCCGTTACCTCCTCAAGCTCTGACAGATGTTCCGCAATGTACTCCGGCGTGGCACAGTGCTGCAAGGCCGCCATGACCACAGAGCTGAACGTCACACGCTGCTCCCGCGCATTTTCGGCAAAGGCGCGGACAGCATCCAAGTCTTTACGCGACAGCCGTACCCAGATATGCTCCTTCCCG
>JAFTAC010000426.1 GCA_017458805.1 Victivallales bacterium
CGGGAAAAAGTAACGACGACGAACGTCGTCGCACGCACAATCAGTTTCCTCAACCAATTCAAATAACCAAAGGAAAACGCTATGCCACGATTCCAATACACAGCAGTGGACAGCAACGGCAAGGAGAAAAAAGGCATCCTTGAAGCCGATACCGATGTCGCCGCGACTGCCCAACTGAAACAGCAAGGTCTGTTTCCAACCAGCGTTGTTCAAGCGAAAAACACCAGTGGAAAGAGCGGAGCTGGCGCAGGCATGGGCTTCGGTCTCGCCGCGCCCAAAATCTCCACAAAGGCTCTGACGACCACGACCCGCCAGCTGGCGACTCTTCTTCAGGCTGGTCTGCCACTGGTGCGCGCCATCCGCACGCTTGAGCGTCAGGCAAAGGGCAGCGACCCCTCCCTGAACAAGGTGCTCGGCAACCTGGCCGACCAGGTCGAAGGCGGTGCCACCTTCTCCGAAGCGCTCTCCTCGCACCCCAAATCCTTCAACAAACTCTACGTCAGCATGGTGCGCGCAGGTGAGGCCTCTGGTGCTATGGAAGTCGTTCTTGTGCGACTGGCGGAGTTCATGGAAAAGGCCGCGCGTATCGCGGGCAAGGTCAAATCAGCGTTGATGTACCCTATCGCCGTTCTGTTCATCGCAGGTACCATCACGGCGGGCTTGATGATCTTCATCGTCCCCAAGTTCTCCAAGATGTTCGATGAAATGCTCCCTGGCGAGCCGATGCCCGCCATCACCAACTTCGTCGTCGGATGTAGTAATGCTATGGCAAACCACGCACTTTCGGTGTT
Source organism: Victivallales bacterium (assembly GCA_017458805.1). GTDB lineage: Bacteria > Verrucomicrobiota > Lentisphaeria > Oligosphaerales > Oligosphaeraceae > RGIG3456. Next base: position 792 of record JAFTAC010000426.1, read on the forward strand.
TGCGGGCTTTATTGTCTTTATCATCCTATTCAAGATATTCCTGAAAACGAAAGTGGGGGTGTACTGTTTCGACTTCATTGCCTTGAAGATGCCACCGTTCAGCGCGCTGGTCGTGCGTAACGTATCAGCGCGATTCTGTCGAACGCTGGGTACGCTGATGGCCTCAGGTGTGGCCGTCCTGCAGGCCCTTCAGATCGTGAAGGACACTGCAGGCAATGAATTGGTGGCGCGCGCCATCCAGTCGGTCCACGACGCCGTGAAGGAAGGTGAAGGCATGACAAAGCCGCTGGAGGCCTCTGGCGTCTTCCCCCTGATGCTCTGCTCCATGGTGGAAGTCGGTGAGGAAACTGGTGCGCTGCCCGACATGTTGAACCGTGTTGCAGCCGTCTATGAGGAAGAGGTTGACCGCGCAGTCGAAGCCCTGACCTCCATGATCGAGCCGTTGATGATTGCCTTCCTGGCCGTCGTCGTCGGTGGTATCGTCATCGCCATGTTCGCGCCACTCGTCAAGATGATTGACAAACTCGGTGGCTGAGTTAGGGGGCAACGACGGCGTACCTCGCCGTCGTTTACACGTCCCAGTGTTTTTGCAATGCGCCAGACAGATTCCTGTCTGGCGCATTGCATGTTGTTTCCAATGAAACAATTGTAGTTTCTACACCCGCATCATTCGGTTGAGCGAGGAGACGATGGCGCTGACGGCGCCGTGGACGATATTGGCGCCAAAGCCGACGCCGAAGAAGGTCTTGCCGTCAGCCAGCTTTTCCATGGAGACGATGGTGATGGATTCGGCATCAACCGTTGAGCCGATGGAGCGCTCCTCGTAGTTTATGAGTTTGAAATCAGGGAGGTTCAGCTGGCGCATGGCATTGGCGAAGGCCGCAACTGGACCATCGCCGACATCATGCAGGACAAAGCTCTTGCCGTGCATCTCCAAATGAACTTCGGAGTGGATTTTGGAAGGATTGGCCACATCGGGGCGCGGCCAGTAGTTGATGAGCCGCAGGGGGGCATCCTGCTTGGCGAATTCGTGCAGAAAGAGATCCCAAATCTCATCGGGACGAAGCTCACGCGCCGCCTCTTCGGTGCGCTTCTGTACATAGTTTGCCAGCTCGGTGAGCAGCTCCTTGGGGAGCTGGATGCCATACGATTCGGCCAGGACATGCGCTATGCCGCCCCTGCCCGACTGGCTGTTGATGCGGATGGCTCCCGCGAAACTGCGCCCGATTGTGGCAGGGTTGATGTGGAGATAGGGTATCTTCCAGCCGTGGAAATGGTTGCGTATCTCATCGACCTTGTCGAGCCCCTTGTGGATGGCATCCTGATGGGAACCAGAAAACGCGGTGAACACCAACTCGCCAGCGTATGGCTGGCGTGGCGGAATGGGCATGCTGGTCAGCTCGGAGACCTTTGCCGCCAACTCTTCCAAGTCGCTGAAGTCCAGCCCTGTGTCGAGACCGAGGTACTGGAGGTTCATGGCAAAGGTGACGAGGTCTAGGTTGCCTGAGCGTTCGCCATTGCCGAACAGCGTGCCTTCCACGCGCTCACCGCCAGCCAGCAGAGCCAGCTCCGTGGAGGCGACGGCTCCGCCCATGTCGTTGTGCGCATGGAGCGAGATGATGCTTTTGGCGTGCTGGGTGCTCTTTTCGATGAACGCCTCGATTCTGTCGGGGTAGAAGGTTGGCAGTGCGCGCTCCACCGTGCATGGCAGGTTGATGATGATCTTTTCCCCAGGCATTGGATTCCACGTCTCTACGACGGCATCACAAAGTTCAACGGCAAAGTCGAGGTCGGCGTCAGTGAACTCCTCTGGAGAGAACTCCAGGCCGATTTTGCTGCCGTTTAGTTCGTCATCGGCCATCTTCCGCACAAGCCGCACACTATCAAGGGTGCGCTTGACAAGTTCCTTGCGTGTCTCCCCCAGAACATAGCGGTAGTGCAGCTCGGATATCGGGATATAGATATGGCACACCGCCTTGTGAATCCCCTTCAATGCGTTCATTGTGCGCCTGATGATGTGCTCCCGCGCCTGGGTCAGCACGGAGACTGTCACGTCGGATGGAATCAACGAGCGTTCGATGAGGTCGCGGCAGAAGGTCCACTCGTCCATGGAGGCGGCAGGAAAGCCGATTTCAATCTCCTTGAAGCCTACGTCGGTGAGCAGCTTGAAGTAGCTCTCCTTCTGGTAGGGGTCCATAGGCTTCGGCAGAGCCTGGTTGCCGTCGCGCAAATCGACAGCACACCATGCAGGGGACTTGGTCAGCCGCCGTGTTGGCCACTGTCTGTTTTTCGGTGAATAGTGCCGTGGATAGGCGTAGCCCTCCATGGCTGGAAACTGTGGTTTATTATCGTACATTATCTATGTTAATCTCACTAACGCCATCTAGTACATTCTGTACTAGCAGAACCAGTTGTATTTCAGGATATACCAGATAGCGGCAACGCCGTCCTTCCAGCCGATTTTCTTGCCGCTGTCAAAGGAACGCGCGTGATAGGCGATGGGCATCTCGTAGATGCGGCAGCGCTTCTTGGATAGTTTGGCGGTGATTTCGGGTTCGATGCCAAAGCGGTTGCACTCCAGGGTCATTCCCTTGAAGAGGTCGGCGCGTATCATCTTGTAGCAGGTCTCCATGTCCGTCAAGTGGAGGTTGGAGCAGATGTTGGAGATGGTGGTGAGTATTTTGTTGCCCGTATAGTGCCAGAAGGTATCCACCAGAATCTCGCGCCCCGAATAGCGGCTACCATAGACCGCGTCCGCCTCGCCCGTTTCCATGGGGCGTATGAGGCGCGGAAACTCCGATGGCGAGTACTCCAAATCAGCGTCCTGGATGATGACGGCATCGCCTGTCACATTGGCCTGCGCCGTGCGGATGGCGGCTCCTTTGCCCTTGTTTACCTCGTGCTTGAGGATTTTCAAGTCGGCTGCGGGTGGAAGAGTCGCCAACTTCGCCTCGGTACCATCCGTGGAGCAGTCGTTCACCACGATGATTTCCAAGTCCTTGACACCGCAGTTCCGCACCTGGGAGATAATCTCCAGCACGGTTTCCTCTTCATTGTAAACAGGTATGATGACAGACAACTTCATCGTTCAACTCCCTAAATGGACAACAGCACGACAGCGCCTACACCGCTAACCATTGCCACGATCTTACGCCAATCGCATTTCTCCTTCAGCCAGATTACCCCCATCACGAAGGTGAGCAGGAAACTCATCTGCGCAATGGGGAGCACACGGCTGGCATCCCCCAGCTTCAGCGAACATGCCATGCACCATATAATGATGCAGACCAACAGTCCAGACACCGCGCCGTATTTGTAGATGTTGGCGTCTTTCAACCATTTCAGGCTGCGTTCGCGGAAAATGGAATAGAGAATGCCGACCACAATCCACATCAGGCAGTTGATCATCACGACCGTGTTCTTGTCGGCCCCATGCTCAAAGCCATAGCGATAGGCAAGCCCCATGATGGCACGCAGCACAGCCGCCAGCACCGCCAATCCAAAGCCCAGGCGGCTAAATCCGACCGCAGTCGAACGCGGTAGAAACATCACGATGGCAAGCAGCGCCAGTACGATGCCGCACCAGTGCAGCGGGCTGATGTGTTCGTTCAGCAGCAAACAGGCCCCCAGCACCACAAACACCATGTTCATGCGGTAAATCGTGGAGCATAGCCCCGCGCTCTGAAGTCCCATCGCTTCGATTAGTAATATGTTCGCAGCCACCGACATGAAGCCTGCAAGCACCCCCCATGTCAGCGTCGCACGGAGATTCACCGTCGTGCAGGGGAAAAACAACTGCGCCACCAGCCAGAAACAGCCCACCACTGCGACAAAGCCGCCTATGGAGCGCATCTTGTCCGCAAAAAGCTTGAATACAAAGTCGTTCAATGCTGTCAGGAATAAACTCCCGAGAGCAAATAAAATAGCAGTGGTCATTTTTCTTTTTTTGTGGCGCGGGACAGAGCCCGCGCCTCTTCATGCCGCGCTTGCGCGCGGGACAGAGCCCGCGCCTCTTCATGCCGCGCCTCTTCATGCCGCGCCTCTTCATGCCGCGCCTCTCCAGGCCGCGCTTGCGTGCGGGACAGAGCCCGCGCCTCTTCATGCCGCGCCTCTCCAGGCCGCGCCTCTCCAGGCCGCGCCTCTCCAGGCTATTATTTCCCAGGGTCGTACTGCGCCCAGAGGCGGGCGTTGGTAGCGTCTTTCGAGGACATGGCGATGGGGTTGCGTGCCTCGGCGTGACCGTCGAGCATGATCAGGTTGGTGTTGCCTCCGTGGAGGTCGCCGACGCCGCCATAGACCTTGTTGCCGAGATCCCATTTCGGTGTGGATTCGTACGGGGAATAGACCCAGCCATTGAGGATGGAATGGGCGTCGTTTGTGCCGATCTGGCGGCATGCCGCATAGAAGGTCTGGGAGGGGGTCTTGTGGGTGTGGATGGGCGCACGGGCGCGGCTGCCCTCCAGCTTACTGTGATAGGGCATGGCGTATGTCCAATTGTAGGCGAAGCCGAAGCCAGTCGCATAGGTGTCGTTGGTCTTGGAGGGGCATTTGAATATCTTCGCATCCCCGACGTGCGGATAGAGGTAGGCAAACCAGTTGTTTCCCGTGAAGCCGGTGGGATTCCCCCAGGAGGAGGGTACGCTTAGTGCCGTGTAGTCTGTCGGGGTGCTGTTTGCCGTAAACATGTTTCCGTATGCCAGGGAGTCGTCGTTCTCCTGCACATAAAGCTGAAGTCCGAGAGCCAGTTGCTTGCAGTTGCTGGTGCAGGAAATGGCACGGGCCTTTTCGCGCGCCTTCGACAGGGCTGGCAACAGCATCGCAGCCAAAATCGCGATAATGGCAATGACCACCAGCAGTTCAATCAACGTGAATTGGATGATTCGTTTCATTTCTTACCTCGCTTGATTTGAATTGTTATTTTTTGAATCCCTAGAATACCTTGTATTGGTTTGTCACAAGCAGCGTGGTTTTCACGCCTGGCTTGAGACTGGCGGGTGTGCCGCCGGCGGCCTCGATTTCCATAAAGCCAGATGGGTCGCAGTATGCGGAGAAGCGGCTGGGCTTGCGGCCGCAGTTAGGCTTGTCAGGGTCGCCGTCGTCAATGGCGATGTACTCCAGCCCCTCGGCCAGAACCGCCGCGCTGCGGCGCACGGAGAAACCGCGTCCCCTGTCGGTGAAGAGCAGCCAGTTCGCCTTGGGGGAGATGCCCAGCTGGAAGCGGAATTCGGTGACCATCTCCACCTCAATGCCGTTTTCGGTCTCCTTGCGGTGGCAGCTGCTGTCCCATGGATAGAGGTCACGGACATCCTCTGCCGAGAGCTTTGGCAGGGTGAGCGTGCAGTCGGCGCCACAGTCGAACTGGCACAGGGACCACGGCGCGATGACCGCCTCGCTCTGCGCTATCTCGCGTGTCCCAATGTACTCGATTCCCTCGGTGATGGAGACCGTCAGTTCCTTTGCACCTGAAGAAACGGTGATGTCCCGCGAGAAGATGAAGGGCATACCTACGCCATTGGTGTTGACCAGATCCACCTCTGCCTCTGCCAAGGCGGTGTTCTGCGTGGATTTCTTCACGAGGTAGCGCGCGTTTGTCAGGCTTGGCGGCACGCGCCAGTTGCCCGTGGGGTACTCATAGCCTAGGCAGGAGCCTTCGGGGGCTGGCCAGAAGCCGTCGCCACCTGGGTTGATGTAGTTGTCGCGCGTGCTGATGCCCGCGATGGCCTCCTCGTTGACGCGGTTGAGCACCACGCCATCCTTGAAGGCAAAGATGCGCCCTTCCACATCCAATGCCATGATGACGCCGTCGCGCTCATCACCGACGATGTGGTAACGCCGCCCTGCGGCCTTGTATCGTTCTGTCAGTTCTTTGATTAGCATTGTTTACCTCTTTCTTTTTTAGCGGCGGGCAGAGCCGCCGCATCTCCATGCTTGAGAGCCGCCGTATCTCCATGCTTGAGAGCCGCCGTATCTCCATGCTTGAGAGCCGCCGCATCTCCATGCTTGAGAGCCGCCGCATCTCCATGCCTTGTCGGCGGGCGGAGCCGCCGCATCTTCATGCTTCCCGCTTACGGGAAAGGCTAGCCAGCGTCTTTTCGAGCAGGGCGATTTTCCACTCCAGGTGTGCCTGGTCGCACATGTATTCCATGCTGGGCTCCCAGCCAAGGCGGGAATCGGCCTGCACATCGGGGATGGCGCCACGCGCGTTTTCGATTTCATCGCGGGCGATGTCCGCCATTTCGGCGTGAATCCCCTTGAGCTCGTCTTCTGGCGCACCAGCCAGAAGGCGGTTGTTGAGGATGCACCACTTCTTGGTGTTGATGGTGGTGTGGACTGCGCGGCTGATGAAGTCGCCTAGGAGAATCATGCGGTCTGCCTCGTCCTCGCGCAACGCGGGGGTGGTCTTGCGGGCCTCGCGGAGCAGGTCCAGCCCCTGGAGCATCTTGCGCTCCATGCTCTCCAGCAGGCGGATTTCGCATGGCAGAATGGCAGGGTTGTGGGAACGGTAGGTGGTTTTCAGGATGCGTGCGCCGAAGTGCGCGTAGGGCACATCGGGGAACTTGACCGTCTCGTCCTTGTAGAGAAGCGGATAGGAGGGTCCAACACGGAAGGGACCGTACTGGTCCTCGTTGGTGGGCGGATAGTCGCGGAAGGCACTGCTCCAGAGCTTCCACGCCTCCAGGCACTTGTCTGCACCGTCTTCGCCAAACTCGCGCGCGGCAATCTGGCGGATGTGGGTGTTGAAATCGTCGCCGTTGGTCCAGTACTCCTCCTTGCTGAGCTCGGAGATGAAGGATGGCCACCAGCCATAGTGGTGGCACTCCATCAGGCCGACCAGACCCCAGTCGCGGTTTGCCTTGTTGATGGCGTCCCAGCGGTTTTTCCACTGGTATGGGATGGGTTCGTAGGGAATCACGCCGATGTCCCACGAAAGGCCACCCGTATTGGCCATGGCGTAGAGCGGGATGTCCAGCTTCTTCGCCTCCGCGGCCTCCGTGCGGAAATAGTAGCCAGGACCTGCGAAGGAGGCGGTGTAATCGACACAGCGCGTCGGCACGCCGTCCTTCTCAATGTCCTCGAACATCTCGAAGGTCACCTCCAGCGAGATGTCCTTCGGGAGGCGGCGGATGAGAGCCAGACGCGGTTCAAGCGGCTGCCGTCCCCAGTTGTAGGTCCAGAAGACCACGTCCAGATTGGGGTTGTACTTGCGCATGATGCGCTTGACGAGGCGCAGCCACTGCGGATAGTCGCGGCAGGGCCACCAGCCTGGCGAGGGGCGCGTATCGCCCTCCTGTCCAGGCGGGCACGGGTCGAGGCGCAGCCGCCCCTTCGTGTGTTCGTCCTTCGAGGGTATTTCGCAGGATTCGCCCACGAAAACCACGCCCTTCACGCGGGGGAAGGTTTTGATGAGGTTGCCGTAGAGGTTCTCGTAGAACTCCTCCGCGTCGGGATCGTCGGGGTGGCGGCGGCTCTTCAGGTAGCTGTAGAGATAAACGTCCAGCCCGTAGGCGGCGGCGCGGTCGATGAGGTTGTTGAAGTCCAGATGCCCCGTGTTGGTCATGTTGATGCCGCAGGTGAAGACCAGGATGGCGTCAATGCCAGCGTGGGCGATTTCATTCAGGTGCTGGTCGGGGAAGTTGTCGATGCCCCAGCCCGAATGGACCATGCGCGGCGTGAAGATGGGCTCGCGCACGGAGGTCTGGAGCTTGATGTAGGGGGCCTGGCGGAGGTTCATGATGTCCTCCAGCCGATAGCTGCCCTGCGCGGTGCCGCGCTCGTCAAAGCCGCAGACGACGATGAGCGACTGCTCCACGACCAGCTTGTAGCCTCGGGGCTTTGTCAGCTCGGGGGCGTAGCGGGGCGGCAGGTTCTCGCGTGTGGCAAGCACGATGGCGGGCGCGCCAGAAGAAGCATGCACACGTCCAAGTACGCCGCCTCGGCGTATTGCCACATTGATTCCCATGCTGACCGCCAGGTAGTCCTGCAAGTCCTGCGCCAGTCGGAACAAGAACTCGCTGGCGTCGGCGGCGATGACGATGTTCCAGCTGTCATCCAGGCGCACTTCGTCCACAGCAGGCTGCACAGACTTGTCATAGCGGTTCGGCTTGTGGACCTGGTTGAGACGACGGCGGAAACCGTAGTTGTTTTCTGGTGTCAACATGGTTCTGATATTTTTGTACGCTCTTGATATTACAGCCCGTCCTGACAGCTCGCTACAATCGACCTGTCAGGACGGGGGATGCGCCTGATAAGTGGCAAAAACCTTACCTACCAGCCTTGAGCTCTTCCCAGAGCTTGTTCAGGATGACTTCCTGTTCGCCGTGGTCGATGGTGAAGCGGGACTTCTCGAAGATGTCCTTGTCGATGAAGACGGCGGGGTTGTGCTTGATTTCCTCGGGGAGGAGCGAATAGGCGTCCTTGTTGGGGCAGAGGTAGAAGACGTATTCGGTGTTGGAAGCCGCGTTTTCGGGGGTGTGGATGAAGTTGATGAACTTGTAGGCCAGATCAACGTTCTTGGCGGTGGAGGGGATGGCGAGGACGTCGCAGCTCATCAGTACGCCTTCCTTGGGGAGCACGAACGCCACATGCGGGTTTTCATCGACAACCTGCACCATGTCGCCCGAATAGCCCATGACCAGGGAGAACTCCTTGGAGGCAATGCCGTTCTTGTACTGCTCGTTCTCCAGCTTGGAGACATTCGCCAGCCACTGCTTGATGAGGGCCTTCGCCTTCGCCAGGTCGTCGGCGTTGATGCTGTTAGGGTCGAGACCGAGGTAGAGCAGAGCGGCGCCGATCACTTCGCGCTTGTCGTCAAGCAGTGTGGCGCGCTTCTGGAGGTCGTTGCGCTCGAACATCTTCCAGGAAGGTTCGAAGTCCTTGATGACATCCTTGTTGTAGCCGATGCCCGTGTAGCTCATCATATAGGGGATGACATATTCGCACTGCTTGTCAGGAAGCTGGGCGAGAACCTCGGGGTCCAGATGGTTCATGATGGTCAGCTTGGAATGATCGAGCTTCAGGAGCTTGCCGCTGGAGGCAAGGGAATCAACGACATAGTGGCTGGGGAATATGATGTCGTAGCCAGTGGCTCCCGCCTGCAGCTTGGCCAGCAGGGCTTCGTTGGAGTCGAATGTGTCATAGACAACGCGGCAGTTGTTTTCCTTCTCGAATGCTTCAATCAGTTCGGGTGAAATGTAATCTGCCCAGCAATACAGATGCAGTGTCTGCTTGCTAGAACCAAAGCAGCCGACAAACGCCGCAAGGGAAGCAACCAAAAGTGCAATCAGGACAAACACGCTTTTCTTCATTTCTCTTTTTCTCTCTTTGTTTTTTGGGGATGGACGGTTAAGGCATAATGCACAAGGCAATTGCGAACGCAACTGCCCCATATAATTATACCCACAATTTGGTGAAATCCCAATTGTTTTGACGCAAATCGGAATTCCAACTTGAATAATTTATACGATAACGTATATTTATCTAGTAGGATAGTCGTTATTTTTTGTTTTAAACCAAATAAACCCCAACAAAAGGAACACAAGAATGGCATTGGCAGACATCGGTCTTATCGGCCTCGCCGTCATGGGCGAAAACCTCATCCTCAACATGGAAAGCAAGGGCTTCACAGTCGCCTGTTTCAACAGAACCGTTAGCAAAGTCGATGACTTCATCAACGGACGCGCCAAGGGCAAGAACATCATCGGCGCACACTCCATCGAGGAACTCGTCGCCTCCCTCAAGCGCCCCCACAAGATCATGCTCATGGTCAAGGCTGGACAGGCCGTGGATGACTTCATCGAGAAGCTCATCCCCTGCCTGGAGCCTGGCGACATCATCATCGACGGCGGCAACAGCCACTTCCCCGACACCACGCGCCGCACCCAGTACCTTGAATCCAAGGGCCTCCTCTACATCGGCACAGGCGTCTCCGGCGGTGAAGAGGGCGCGCTCACTGGCCCCAGCATGATGCCTGGCGGATCCCCCGCAGCTTGGCCGCACGTCAAGGATATCTTCCAGAGGATTTGCGCGCACACGGATGCGGGCGAGCCCTGCTGCGACTGGGTTGGCGAAAACGGCGCAGGCCACTTCGTCAAGATGGTCCACAACGGCATCGAGTACGGCGACATGCAGCTGATCTGCGAGGCCTATCAACTGATGAAGGACGGGCTGGGCATGACCGCCGATGAGATGCGCGACGTATTCGCCCGCTGGAACGAGGGCGAGCTGGACAGCTACCTCATCGAGATCACCCG
>JAFTAC010000427.1 GCA_017458805.1 Victivallales bacterium
CTAACCCCTAATCACTAACCCCTAATCACTAACCCCTAATCACTAACCCCTAATCACTAACCCCTAATCACTAACCCCTAATCACTAACCCCTAATCACTAACCCCTAACCACTAACCACTAACCACTAACCACTAATAAAAATAGGAGACAACGATGTTTTACAATGTGAACAAGACGGCTGCTGCGCCCGCGCAGGACTGCAACTGGGAGAAGTGGGCGGTTGCTGAAACCGCAGAACTGACCAACCTCCGCCAGGAGAGCAGCGACCATCGTCCGCATGTGTTTGTGCGGCTTCTGCATGACAAGAACACCATCTACGGAATCTTCAAGGCGGAGGACCGCTATGTGCGCGTGACCCACACGGGCTACCAGAACAGCGTCTGCAAGGACTCTTGCGTGGAGTTCTTCTTCAAGCCCTCTGTGGGACAAGGCTATTTCAACCTGGAGATGAGCGCGGGCGGTTCCTATCTTTTCTACTACGTGCGCAACCATCAGCGCACGGAGAGCGGCTTTGTCGATTACTCGCCTGTGGATGAGAAGTACGGCAAGCTCATCACCGTCAAGACCTCCCTGCCAAAGGTTGTCGAACCCGAAATCACGACACCCCTCACCTGGTATGCGCAGTTCACGATTCCCATGGCAGCCATCGAACCCTACTGCGGAAAAGTCGCCGACCTGGACGGACAGAAATGGACCTGCAACTTCTACAAGTGCGGCGATGACACCTCCCATCCGCACTGGCTCACCTGGGGGCCGCTTCCCGTTTGCAACTACCACCAGCCCTAGTATTTCCAACCTCTGAACCTGATGTGAAAAAGTATCTTGTCATCCTGCTTGCCCTGGCGGCGTGCGTTTATGCGCAGAAAACTCGTGTGCAGTGGCATCACGGACTGTCGCCGCATAGGGCGGTCTATGCGCTGAAGCAGCCAGGCAATGCACCGCGCGTGGGAACTGTGCTGTCGGTGCCTGTGTGTGGACTGGGCGGCAAGCAGGGAAACAACGTCTTCTGCTTTGATGAGAGCGGGAAGCAACTGCTTTCACGCAGCCTGGGCATTGGCACGCAGAACTGCGTACTCATCCAGGTGCTGCCCGACAAGGGAAGCCGCCATGTGCTGGCCTACTTTGGTTCCGACCACCGTGCGCCGTCGGCGAAGTTCGACGTGACACCACCGCTCTGCCAGGTTTACTCCCTGCCCAAGGGGACTGCAAAGAACTGGCAGGAGGTGGCAACGCGACTGAACTCGGCGGAGCTTCTGGGGCAGCTTCCCGTGCGCTCTTTGGAGCAGGTGGTCAATCCTGTGGATTCGCGTGAGGATTTCATCATGGTAATGACCGCCACCCTCAGCAGCCATCGTGAAGCTGTGCGCAACCTGTTTGTGGCCAGCGATGACGCGGGTTATCTCCATGTGGACGACACGCTGCTTATCTCCCGCGACGGCAAGCATCATGTCTATGATTCCCTGCGCGGGGAGAACCACAAGGCGGTCAAGCTTCCCCCTGGGCTTCATGCCATCCGTCTGACGGGAGTGAACTTCGACGGCAATTTTGCCTTGGCCATCGGCGAGTGGTTCCCATCGGGGGTTGTGAAACTGGTGCAGCCCAACGATTTTATCCAGGGGCAGATTGCCGAGCTGACTGCAGTGGAAACGCACCGCAAGGATGCCCCATGCCCCTGCTTCAAGTACTCCCACACGGCGGATTTGCCTTTGGGGGAGAAGCACCTGACCATGACGGTTTTGGAGACCTACAGCGGTGACGAGGCGACATGGCTATTCAGCGACGGCGTGCAGATGACGGGTGCGAAAGTGACACGGCTTTTCATCGGGCTGGACGATGTGCAGGTGAAGGTGCATTGCGGCAAGGGGGCAGCCGCAACTGGAAGCATCCTCTTCCCGCAGACTGCCCCTCCAAAAACGCTCAGCGCCGACAACCCCGCCGATTTTGCGCTTGTGGATGGTTTGCTTATCGAAGAGAGCCTGAAGCGGATTCGCAAGGTGGAGCAGCTGGAAATCCTGCTGGACCTTTTTCTGCGCCGCGACTTGCATCCCAAGCAGGTTGTCGTGGCGGAGGCGATTCTGCACCATGACAAGCTCACGCCTGAACTGCGCCAGAAGGCGCGTCTCGCTCTTGCGCGGTCTGCCGCTCTGGACCAGCCCGACAAGTCCCTGAAGGCGTATGATGCCCTGCTGAAAAACGCTGTCTTGACGCGCGAGGAAACAGCGGATTTGCTCTGGGAGGCCGTTGATTTCGCCATCTTCCGCATGAGGGACTACCCTGTGGCAGATGGCTTTATTTCGCGATATGGCCGCAAACTGCCCAAGAACGGCAAGGCCCTGCTGGCGGCGCGCTTCGATTTGGCCCTGCAAAGCGGGCACCTTGAAGAGGCGAAATCGCTCTATCAGGAGCTGCTGGAGGGGCGCACAAAGGCGGCGGAACGCCGCAGTGCAGCGGTCCACGGCGGTTCCATTCAGGCAAATGTGACGATGCTGCTGAACCAGGGAAAGATATTGGAGGCAGAAGCGGGCATGCGCGAGTGGATCAAAAGTTCGCCACAGGACAGGGCGAATGGCAACTTTGCGCTTGTGCGCGCGCGTTGCTTCCACAAGCGTGGCTGGTTTGACGGTGCCATCGGCGAGCTGACGGGGGCCATCCAGGCGGATCCCCTTCTCCCCAACCTGCCAGATGTGGAGTTTGAACTTGCGCTCAACTATCAGGCGAAGGGCGACCATGCACGTGCGCAGGAACTCTTCAGAAAGATTGCCACCGACTATCCCAACCATCCGCTGGCGAAGGAAGCCGAAAGGAGGGCAAAATGACGATGCGCAACTTGTTGCTGTTTAGCTATTTTGCACTTGTCTCAACTCTCTTTGCGGGCGGCAGCGTGGTGCCTGTGGGCACTTATCTTTATGCAAATCTGGAGAAGCTGCCTGACAAGCCTGGTGCGTTGGTGCTTTCTTTCACAACGGCGGGGCCAAAGCGGCTTGTCATCGCATACGGACGTCGGAACCGCAAGGACCGCAAGGACCGTGATGGCACGACGGAGGCGGAGCGTGAGCTCTACAAGCCGCGCCTTGCAAAACTATCTCCAGACGGCAAGACCGCGCGGTTTGAAAAACTGCCCCCCGACTTCTACGACATCATCGTCATTGACGCAGCCAACATGGTCATCCACGAGGGCATTTCCCTTTGGGACAGTTCCGAAGAGCAGGTCGCAGATGGTGCACAAATTGCTGGCTTCCAGGATGAAATCCGCAAAAGCCTGGGCCTGCGCGATGACCGCGTCGGCGGCTGGGAGGGCTTTTTTGACAGCAAGCAGATTGAGCGTATCGAGGTGGCAGATGGCCGCGCAGGCGTCTTTATGCAGCAGATGCGCCTTGGTGTCGCGCTTGCCGAAAGCGGCGAGAAGCTCAAGGGCTGCATCCACAGCGTCGATGTGGTATGGGTGGAGCGTTCGCTGGACGACGGCAAGTCGGGCTGGCAGGTCAGGGGCCGTCAGCAGCTCTATCGTGATGAAATCGAGGCCAGGAGCTTTTTCCGCCATGCCCGTATGGCGGAGCTGACTGGCATACGGGTCGGAGTGCGTGAAAAACGTCTTGATAACATTGAATTAAAGTGAGGTGTCTATGGTTTTTCAGGAATTGCCTACGGAAACGAAGGGATTGAAGACAAAAGAGGTGGAGTATCCGATATCGGACGGGACGATGCAGCCCGCGCGTCTCTACATCGCCCCCTGCAAGGAGCCGCGGCCTCTGCTGGTGGCGGTTCACGCCTGGAGTGCCGACTACAAGCAGTGTTTTACGCCTGTCGTGGAGGACTGGTGCGTCGCCAACGACTACCACATCATCTCGCCAAACTTCCACGGTCCATCGTGGAACTATGATTCCTGTGGCAGCGGACGTGCCATCCAGGACGTGCTGGAGGCCATCGAGGCCGTGAAGGCGCAGGCTGCCGTCGATACATCCAAAATCTTCCTGTACGGCTGCTCGGGTGGCGGCCACTTCTCCATGCAATTGGCGGCCCGCCATCCTGAAATCTGGGCGGGAGTCGTCTCGTGGGTGGGTATCTCCGATTTGGCGAAGTGGCACGCGCAGACCGCCTGCCGCACGGATGCGCCCAACTTCATCAACTACTCCCACCACCTGGAGAAGGTCTGCGGCGGCAAGCCTGGCGATTCCCCTGCGGTTGACGCAGAGTACACGCGCCGTTCACCCATCACCTGGCTGCGTGGCGTTCCCTTCCCGCTGGAAATCAACGCGGGTATCCACGACGGCCACACGGGCTCCGTGCCTGTATCACAGACGCTGGAGGCGTTCAACAAGTGCGCGGGCGCCAAGGACAGGCTGACCGACGAGGAGATTGAAATCATCACGAAGGAGGAGCGCATCCCCGACCATCTGAAGCAGGAGTGGGACGCACCCGAATACGCCACGCATCCATTGCTTTTCCGTCGGCGTTCCGGCAACGTCACCACCAATATATTCGAGGGCGGCCATGAGGTCGTTCCAAACGCCATGGTTCACTTTATGGAAACACACAAATAAACGAGGTCTCATAATGAAAAAACTGGTTTTCCCCGCCGAATGGCAGACCGTAAGCTGGCACGGTTTCACGCGCTACAATTTCACCTTTGAAGGATGCAATGCCTTTATCGTCGAACCCAAATATCCCTCTGGCGACGGGCGCTGGAGCTGGTGTACTGTCTGGCCCGAGGCGTTTGTTCGTCGTGTCGGCATCGAACATCTGTTGGAGTATGGCTTCTACCATGCGCATGTCGATGCCTTTGCCTATAGGGCGAATCCCGATGGCATCCGCATTATGAAGGCGTTCCACGACAAGCTGGTGGAGATGGGGCTCTCCCCGAAAGCGAACCTCATCGGCATGAGCTGGGGCGGCTTCTTCTCCCTCCGCTATGCGGAGACGCATCCGCAGGATGTGGCGGCGCTCTATCTGGACGCGCCTGTCTGCAATGCCGCTTCCAACAGCAACCTGAACATCCAGGAGCAGATTGAGGCGGCGTTCAAGATGACGCGCGAGGAGCTGGCTGTCTCCAAACTGAACCCGCTCAACAACGTGGAGGCGCTGCTTTCGGGCGGTTTCCCCATGATGGCCGAACTGGGCACCTGCGACGAGTCCGTCGATATTGACGAGAACTTCAACAAGCTGGAGGCGCGCATTATCGAGCTGGGCGGCACCATCAAGGCCGAAAAGCGCAACTACTGGGGGCACCATCCGCATGGAGTCGATGACCCTGAGCGGCTGCTGGCGTTCCATTGCGACGCACGCAATGTCTGAGTTTTTGTTTATGTGCAGAATGATTTGATGAACAATAGGTTGAAGGCTGAATCTGTTGCGCACTTACGGGCGCGAAGACTAAGAGAGGCGCATTTCCCAATGCCGCGCGCCCTTATGGGCGCTTGCATTGGGTTACGATTGTCGCGCACTTCGTGCGCTTGGCCGCTAACGCGGCCCCAGCTCCAATTCCATTGTTGTTATAAATAACTTCCGCACATTATTACGATTTTGGAGGATAACAAGAATGGCACGAGTTCCCATCAGTTTGATCATTGATGACGGCTCACCCGTCAATCTCTACTACTTCCACGATTTGGCGCGGTGGCACGAGATGATTGTGCCAGTGGAGCAGGTGCTGCGCTTCGGCGACATTTGTGCGAAGTACGGCGTCCACGGCAAGTTCTCCGTCGTTCCCATGCCCGCTGGGATGGGGAGGCTCGACAGGGGACTGAGCCATTGTTCGCAGGAGCATCTGGCACGTTTCCTCAATGCGGTTCGTCAGAAGGTGGCGCCGCTCTTTTCAATCACCCCTGAAATCATCTCCCATTACCGCGCATTTGACATCAAGCGCGAGCAGTTCCTGCACATTATGGAGGACAAGTACATCAGCCAGGCGAACGCAGAGCAGATTGCCGACTATGTGAGCTATGCCATCGAGATACTCTGCAACGTCAATCTGAACCCTGAAGGGCTTACCTCCCCCTGGATGACGGGCAGCGACAACGAGCAGAACTACGCCAAAGGCATCGGAATGGCCTACAAGCGCACACTGAACCGCGACCGCTGCTTCTATTTCCTGCACCACCGCCCCGTCCTCATGGGGCCGACGGTGATGTGCAATTCGTCTGAAACGGGCACGGTCGTCTCCATTCCGCGCACACTCCCCGACATCTTCTGGCCGGGCAACAATCCAGGCAATGATTTGGAGGCGGTGCGCGCCATTCGCGCGGGCATTGATGGCATCATCAGCGAGGACGGGGGCAGTGGTGACATCTTGAAGCAGGTGGATGAGGGCGGTCCCATCGTCCTCATCACCCACTGGCAATCCCTCTTCTCCGATGGACGCTTCTATGGTCTGGATGGCTTCGAGTGCCTGATGGAGCGCATCCACCGCTTCATTGGCGACAAGGTGGAGTGGATGAGCTTCATGCAGCTTGCGGAGAGGGCTTGACACGATGCTCTGCCGCTGGACATCTCTGGCTTTTTTGCTGGCCTGGCTGGCGGGGGCCCAGGAACTGAGTACCTCCCTGCTTCTGGAGAGCCAGATGGTCCTGCAACGCGGCTTCGAGGTCATTGTCTCTTGCCAGCGGGAGGAGGGCTCCTGGAACGGCGAGTGCGGGCTTACGGCACGTTGCCTGCTTGCCCTTGCCGCCACGGGCCTGCAAGGCGACTACGCACCCCTCAAGCCTAATTATGAGGCGGCTATGGCATTTTTACGTGACCATGCAGCGGAGTGTCCGCCAGAGGATGCACCGCTTCTTGTCTGTGCGCTAATCCGTGCTGGTGGAAGCATGCAAAAGGAGGCTGCTGCCATGCTTGGTGGGCTTGGGGAGAGGATGGAGGAAGGCGAGGCGCTCTGCGCCATGGATGCACTTTGTCTCTCAGGAGCCTACAAGACAGTGGATGGCAATCTGGCGCTGCGTCGCCTGATGGGGCACCAGCAACGCCCTGCCTACAAGGCAGCCGCAGCCGCTTTGTGCTCCCGTGATGTGCCGCACTTGAGCGTGCGCCAGGACTGCGTCGATGAAGAGGAGCTCTACTGGGCAACCCGCGCACTGCTCGCCCGTCCAGAGGCCGCCGACGGCAACTGGCGCAACACTGCCGTCTCCATGCTTCTCGACCGCCTGAAGGCGGACGGAGCCTGGGGGGATCCCGCAGAGGCACTCTCCGCACGCCTACGTGCAACTGCCTTTGCGTTGCAAGCTATTATTCTGTGCATTCCATGACGAGGCGTGGGTTCCGCACTATACACCATAATAGGAGGATTTAACTATGTTATCCAATCGTGAACAAACCCTGCTAGCAACCTTGAATGAAGAGCGGCTGGTCAGCCTGTGCCGCAAGCTCATCACCATCCCGACGGTCAACCTTTATTCGGGGGACAAGGCCCCCGCTGGCGAGAAGGCAGGCTTGGACTATATGGCGGAGCTTTATCAAAGCATGGGGGCGCAGGTCACGCGCATTCCATGCGACGATGCCGCCTTTGACAAGTATAACGTGCTTGCCACCAAGGGACGCATCAGCGAGGGGCGCGACAACGTGGTTGCCACCTTTACATTCGGCGACGGCAATGGTCCGATGGTCCTGATGGACGCGCACATGGACACCGTTGCCGTTGACCACTACATCGGCGAACCATTTGCGGCGGAGTTGAAGGACGGCCTCATCTACGGGCGCGGTTCCTCTGACGACAAGGGCGGTGTATCTACGATGACGGAGGCTGCTCGGATGCTTCTTGCCTCGCCAGAGGGGCTGAACGGCAAGCTGGTCTGCTGCGTTGTCAGCGAGGAGGAGTGCGACGGGGCAGGGCGCGGTTCCATCTCATGCGTGGCGCATCTGCCTAAGCCCGACTATGCCATGGTGATTGACGGCGGCTATGGGCAGGTGACGGATGGTTGCTGCGGCGTCGTGACAGCTCGCATTACAGTCCCAGGCAGGGCTGGGCACGCCGCCAATGGCGCCATCAACGCCATTGAGCAGGCGTTGAAATTGGTGCCTGCCTTCGAAACCTTCCGCAATATGCGCGGTAATCGGCCTGGCACGATGAACTTCGGTCTCTTCCAGGCTGGCGACCATCCCGCCAATGTGCCGAACCTGGCGACGCTGGCGTTCAACATCAAGACGAATCTGCAGGATATGGCGGCTGCAAAGGAGAAGTACGGCGTCGATAACGGGCGGCTTGTGCGAGAACTCTTCGAACGTTGCGTTTTCGCCATCGTCGATAAGGACAGCTCCTTCGAGGGGCTTCGTCCCACCATCACCTGGACGAAGGACATGCCTGCCACGCTGGCGTCTGCGCTTGACCCCGCCTTTGTGGAGGAGTTCCGCGCCGCATACGAGGACGCCACTGGCATCAACCCGCCCGTGGAGCCAATGCAGGGCTGGGGGGATCTGGCGCACTTCCTGCGTGCAGGAGTCTCCACTGTCGGCCTTGGGGCTGGCGCAGGCTGCGCACACGCTGCGACGGAGTTCACGAAGGTGGAGAATCTGGTCGGCACCGCACGAATTGCCGCTCTGGCGGCTTTTAGAAAACTAAGCCGTTGAAGCAGGTGCATTGACCAATGGGCAACATACACATCATGTCATCGGACGTGGTTGGCCGCATCGCCGCAGGCGAGGTGGTCGAGCGTCCTGCCTCCGTGCTCAAGGAGCTCGTGGAGAACTCCATCGACGCAGGTGCAACCACCATCCGCATCAATATCGAGAAGGGGGGCCACAAGCTTATCCAGGTGATTGACAACGGCTGCGGCATGGACCGCTCCGATGCCCTTCTGTGCCTGGAGACGCACGCCACCAGCAAGATAACCGATGGCGGTGACGTGGGGCGCATCAGCACCCTGGGTTTCCGCGGAGAGGCCATCCCCAGCATCGCTTCCGTCAGCCGATTCAACCTTCAGACCCGCCGTCGCGAAGACGAGGTTGGCACGGAGGTCGTCGTGGAGTTCGGCAAGATACGCGACGCGCAGGACTGTGGCTGTGCCCCTGGCACCAACATCCGTGTGGCGCAACTCTTTGCTAACATGCCTGCCCGCAGGAAGTTCTTGAAGGGACCCGACACAGAGGACGGCTATATAGAGGAGATGGTGCGCCTGCTGGCCCTGGCGCGTCCCGATGTGACGCTAGTGCTCTATCTCAACGGTCGGGAGACCATTCGCGCCAATGCCACGTCTGATATCGGCCAGCGTGTGGCCGCCGTGCTGGGTAAAGACATGTTCGCTTCCATGATTCCCCTTGATTATACGGAGCAGGGGATAGCCGTGCGCGGCTATGTGACACTGCCAGGCTTCACCCGCAGCTCGCGCCGCGACCAGCGTGTCATCATCAATGGGCGCGCTGCTTCGGCTGATTCCATTTTCTACGCCATTCGCGATGCGTATGCTTCATTGATTATGAAGGGGCGTTATCCAGGGGCGGTTATCTATTTGGAGATGCCGCCTGACATGGTCGATGTCAATGTCCACCCGACGAAGCGCGAGGTGCGCTTCCGCGAGGGACGACTGGTGGAGCAGATTGTGGGAGCCGCCATTCGC
>JAFTAC010000428.1 GCA_017458805.1 Victivallales bacterium
ACATGTGATACCTCTGTAGCCTTGGAATTGCAAGCCGCGCCAGTAGAGACGCTGATTCCCTTCAAATCCAGAAGATGCAATAGAGCCTCGCTATCGTACCCAGGGAAGGAAATGCTGATGTGCCCTGGCAGATGACGTCTCAAATCCCCATTGAAGACGGCTTTTCTAAATCCATTCTAGAGCAGTTCCCGCAAGTTGCGCTCCAGTACCCCAAGATGCCGTTTTCTCTGCAACAGATTCTGGACATTGTGTTCAAGAGCGATTGCCATTCCAACGATTCCAGCAACATTCTCCGTGCCTGCACGAAGACCACGCTCTTGCTGTCCACCAAGGTGGAAGGGTTGTATTGGCGTGCCGTTTTTCACATAGAGAAAACCGCATCCCTGCGGTCCATTGAACTTGTGCGCGGATGCAGACAGCAGATCCACGCACAGTCGCCTGACATCTACGCGAATATGCCCGACAGCTTGTACGGCATCCGTATGAAATAATACGCCTTTTCGGTGCGCTATACTGGCAAGGGAAGGGATATCCTGTATCGTGCCGATTTCATTGTTGGCCAGCATGATGGAGACGAGAATCGTATCTGGTTGCAGAACTTTCTCCAATGTCTCAGATTCAACCCTCCCTGTGGAAGATACCGGCAGATATGTCACTTTGTAACCGTCATTTTCCAGCATCTTGCAGCAGTTCAATACTGCGTGATGCTCAATGGCAGAGACTACAATGTGTTTTCCCTTATGTCGCAATGTCCGGGCAATGCCCTCCAAAGCCCAATTGTCGCTTTCCGTACCGCCAGATGTGAAGAGAATCTCGTCAGTTTTTGCAGAAATGCAGCGTCCGATGGTAGCGCGGGCCACCTCCACCGCCTTGTGGGTTTCCTGTCCACGATGATACAGGCTTGATGGATTGCCAAAGTCATGCCGAAGATACGGCAGCATGGCCTCCAGCGCCTTTGGCAACAGAGGCGTGGTGGCTGCATGGTCGGCATAGATAGAAGGGTTATTCATTGTTCTGTTTTGCCTCTAGGTAAGCCCGTCCCTTTGCTGTTAGCCGATACTTTTGTGTTGGACTTCGTGGGGAATCCGGTTGGGTTGCCTCTACATAGCCCCCTGCTATTGCCTTGTCCAAATAATGCTTTCGGAAATAAGTGCGGTTTTTCATTCCCATCTTATCAAGCAATTCCATTAAGTTCATTTCTCCATGCAAAATGGCCACAAGCTTTTTTACTTGGTCACTTACTTGGTCACTTACTTGGTCACTTTGGGTGGTTACTTGGTCACTTACTGTGGTGTTATCTTGTTGTCCATAGGTAAACAACGGTAAATCGTCTGCCTCGGAAGCAACATTCAGTGTGTAGGTAGTCCAGCGGCCTTTATAGTGTTTCCGCAGAAGGTTTTTCTTATCGGCCATTGTGCCAAGTAGCTCCCCGATGTCGGCGGGATGAAGGTCAAGGATGGTCTGGAGCCGACGATTGGAAACCTCCTTCTCCAGGCAGGTCGTAGCCAGGACAATCTGCTCGTTTGAAGACAAGTTCTCATACCGGTTGCCGAATTGTGCCTTGAGGAAATCAACGACCTCCTGCGGCATCAGGGAAACCATCCAAAGATGGAGTTCCACCTCTTGAAGTTCCAGGTTCTCCTGAAGAGCGGGTTTCCGCCAGTTTTCTGTCTTGCAGGCAGAAAGAATGGTCGGGAAGCCAGATCCGATATTATCGCCAAAGCCGAGCATTCGGAACATCGCCTGCAATCTGGGATTCCGCGCCTTGGCATGGTGTCCCGTATAGATGGCCTGGATGGGTAGTTTCAGATTCCCTGGATTCGAGAAGAAAAACTCCCTGTCCCGTTTCTCCACACGGAGAATGCCGTTCACCATATAGTCGGCGTGAATGATCATATTGGTTAGTGCCTCACGGACGGCTTTATGGACAATGGTGTCATCAATGCGAACCGCACCTTCCAGGCGGAAAGGCCGCTTGATGTCGCTATACAGTTTTGGAAGCACCCGATGGAAGAAGTTGAAGAGATTGTTCTCCCACATTCCGTCATAGGTCAGACGATCGCTCCAACGGCTGCCGGGAAGCAGATTGGTCATATCCAGGTAATCCATTCGGATATGGTCGAAGCGGTTGCGAACGGAGAGACCTTTGCCGAACATCATCAGCCCCGCCAATGTCAACCATTCCTTGCCAGTATTGCGGTCAGTATCAAGCCCGCCAAGGCTACGAAGAAAATCGTGGGCATTTAATCTATTCCAGACGTGGCCTGGATTTCGCACCTCGTACTCGTTTCGGTAGGCTTGCAAGGTATCACCATCGATGTCATCCATAGTGTAATGCTCTAGGAGCAGCCCGTCAACGCCGTTATCGTCGGCGTCCCGAATCATGCATCGCACTTCCTGTTCCGAGCAGTGGTAATCTCCCTCGTTGTTGCGTCGGAAAGAACCCTTGAAGACATTCTCGTTGATGTAAACAGGTCTGTTATGACAATCCGCCTGGGGTACAGTGATGGCAATTATGTCAACATTGCGGAAATGAACAACCTCCACATCTTTGTCCATCAGAAGATTCACGTTCACCTTGTTGCTATTGATAGTGTCCCAGAATACTTTGAGCAACTTCTGGGGAGAATGGACTCCTTGAACGACAAAACGCTTGCTGAAGTCATCCTCCCGCTGGTTCTCCTCGATGCCAAGCAGGATTGTTCCGCCTTCAGTATTGGCAAAGGCAGAATAAGAACTTATCCGTAAATAAAAGGTGGAAATCTAAAAATATCGGTGTATATTATTCATGGTATTCAACCCAAACCCATGGAGAATATATGCCACAGTCAAGTGAAAACAAATCAAGGGTCAAATCGTGGGAAGTCTCCGACCTGTTCTGGGAGA
>JAFTAC010000429.1 GCA_017458805.1 Victivallales bacterium
AGTCGAGAACTGCTATGCCCTCGGCCACCACGCCCAGTTCCCAGGCATCCTCGGCTGCATGCTCGGAGCCTACAACCTCGCAATAATGGGGTAGGAGGTGGCGACGGTGCAAGGGGGTAACGACGACGCCCTCGTCGTCGGAAAACGGGGGTGGCGACGGTGTCTCATAAGCGTTAAGTTGTTTCGTTGGCTGTTTTAGAAACCACAGATTACACAGATTAACACAGATGCGAACTGCCGCGAAACGCGGCAGTTCGCGGTAATATTTTTGAAGTTATAATCGCTGTCAGCCGCGGCTCACGCGGCTGACAGCTTCTGTGTAATCTGTGTAATCTGTGGTTTAAAAACAAAAACTTCTCCAAACAACTTAACGCTTATGCGGCGGTGTCTCGTCGTTGAAGACTTACATCCCCCACATCTTCACAACATCATCTATGGCTTCCTCAAGGAGACCGAGCTCGAAGAGCAGGTCGAGGATGGTGTAGCGGTTGCGTATCATGGCGGCAACGAAGATGCCTCGGCGCAACTCCGCCTCGTTCAGGCCGATTTCGGCGGGCTTCGTTGGGCAGCCGAGCACCAGGAAGCGGCGCTCCATCTCCGCATACGGGAGAATCTGCTCCATGACACGTGCCTTCATCACATCCCAGTTGTCTATCATGTCCTTGCGGCGCGCCTTCAGGGCATCGCCTGTCAGCAGCTTGCCGATGCAGACCTTCTTGACGGAATCGTAGATGGGGGTGCCCAGCAGGTGCTTGTCAATCTGCGCCGAACGCTCCGCGACGCTGACCTCCTTCGCCTTGGCGCAAACCGCCTCAATCTCCGCCTTGGAATGCGCGAAGGCCCACTCCATCAGACGTGTTGAAATCAGCGTGCCAATGGCAACCTTGAAGCCATGGGAGGGGTTCTCGCCGTTCACAGAGAGGTTGTCCATCTCCCATACATGGCTGAAGAGGTGTTCCGCGCCAGAAGCGGGCCTAGACTCGCGATAGTATTGCATGGCAAAGCCCGTGGCCGCCAGACCGTTGAATAGCCCAGCCAGCGCCTTCAAATCGCCCTTGGCCAGGGCCTCGGGGCTGCCAACCCACTCGCGCAGATTGGTCTGCACCATGCCCCACGCCTTCGCATCCATCGGGGTGGGACCTAAAATATCGGCGATGTGCCAGTCGGCCCCCGCCACGACTTTCGCGCAGAGGTCCGCATAGCCCGAGGCGGTCATGTCCATCGGTGCCGAGGCAAGCACGGCGCTGTCCGCCAGAATGGCCAGCGGCGCAGGGCACTCCAAAGTCTTCTTGAAGCCGTTCACCGTGATGGCGGCTCCGAAGGAGGTGTAGCCGTCCACCGAGCAGGCGGTCGCCACGCACATGTACCCTTTGCAGCCAGCCTCGAAGTGCGAGCGCTTCACCAGGTCATTGACGGTGCCCGAGCCCACCGCAATTGGCAGCTTCCCCTTCACAATCTCCACCAATGCAGGAACATACTTGTAGTCAGCATGCATCACGGGATGTGCGGGATAGATGAATGGCTCCGCAGGATTCAGCCCCGCCTGAACCAGATTCTCCATCACCTGCTTGCCTGCTGCCGCCCAGGTGTTTTCATCCGCCACGATGACGGGCTGCAAGCCTGGCCACAACTGCTTCGCAACAGACGGCACCTCCGCCAGCACGTTGGAACCCAACACACACACCTTGGTATCAAGACCTTCTGGAATCTGAATGAACATTGTTTTTCCTCACTGTAGTTTTTGGTGTTATGGGACGTAGGGGACAGGCGGGACGGCGGGACAAGCAAATTGTTCAGCTATTCCCTCCGTCCCCCTCCGTCCCATTAAGTTATTCTATCCTCTGATTTCCACCTTCTGCACGAATCCCCCGACCATTTCTGCGCAGTGCTCCATAAAGGAGGGGCGTGTGCGCGGCTGCGTGCGAAGCGCGACGGAAGGCAGGTTTTC
Organism: Victivallales bacterium; assembly: GCA_017458805.1. Taxonomy (GTDB): domain Bacteria; phylum Verrucomicrobiota; class Lentisphaeria; order Oligosphaerales; family Oligosphaeraceae; genus RGIG3456. The sequence continues at coordinate 1,949 of JAFTAC010000429.1, forward strand.
GTGCGGCACAAACGGCTGCAGAATGTAGCGTTTGGCTCCCAAAATGATTTTGCCGCAGTCCATAATCTCCTCGTCGTCGTGGATGGTCTCGATGACCGTCGTGCGAAACTCGTAGTCCTTCGCCGATTCCATAATGATGGAGATGGATTCGCGGATGTTCTCCAGCTTGTCGTAGCCCGTCAGCTGCGGATAGTTCTGGATGCCGCACTTGATGTCCATCGCCACGTATGCGACATCGCCGATGACCTGCCGAAGCATTTCGGGGTTCGAGCCATTCGTGTCCAACTTGATGGTGAAACCGCGCCGTTTGATGAAGGCGATGGTCTCAGGCAGCCCTGCATGGATGGTCGGCTCGCCTCCCGTGATGGTCACGGCAGAGACCCAGTGCTTGCGGAAGTCCGTCAATATACCGTCCAACTCCTCCCAAGTATAGGTCTTCGCGGTGGCAAAAAGGTCTGGATTGTGGCAAAAGCCACAGCGGAAATTGCAGCCCGCCGTGAAGAACAAGGCTGCCATGCGCCCTGGATAGTCCTTCATCGAAGGCTGGTTTCTGTGTGCGTGCAATACTGATGATTCTGATTGTTGTGTTTCCATTGTCTGTCCTGTGACGCAAGCTCACGCTCTGTCCTGTGACGCAAGCTCACGCTCTGTCCTGTGACGCAAGCTCACGCTCTGTCCTGTGACGCAAGCTCACGCTCTGTCCTGTGACGCAAGCGCAAGCTCTGTCCTGTGACGCAAGCGCACGCTCTGTCCTGTGACGCAAGCGCAAGCTTGCGTATTATCATTCCCCCAGTACCTTGTCGAGCCCTGGGTCGTGCTGCGCGCCGTTCTTGATGGCGATTTTATACCATTTGGAAGCCTCCTGGTAGTCGGGCTGCTTCGCCGTGGCGTAGAGCACTGCGAGGTTGAAAGGAGCCTCGGGGTCGTCTGGTTTCAGGCGGTGCGCTTCAAGCAACCGTGTCGCCGCGGCCTCCGTCCACCCCATGTTGAACAACGCCGCACCGTATGTACGGGAGGCGTAGGCATTGTCAGGATTCAGTGCAACGGCACGTCCCAGATAGGAGACGGCCCAGTCGGATTCCCCAAGTCGCGCCTGCGCGTAGCCAAGAGCCAGCAGCGTGTCCAGGTTGTCTGTATCCAGCTTGAAGGCCTGCTTCAAGTATTTCACGGCTTCAGGGTCGTTCCCCAAGGTCGCGGCGATGATTCCCATGCGCTGCAAGGCGACGATGTTGTCGGGGTCGAGTTCAAGGGCCTTCTGGTAGTTGTAGCGTGCCGCCTCGATTTTCCCCTGGCGTTCAGATTCCGTCGCCTGGCGCAGGAAGCCGTTGATGACGGTCCGTCGCTGCTGCTCACGGGCGACATTCAGTTCCATCTCGTTGCCCTTTGCCACGACAGGTGCAGGAAGTGCGGCTACACTGCCTTTGCCAGCCGCCTCCTTGGCCTTTGCCTCCTGGGCGCGCAGTTTGTCCTCCATATCGACCAATGCCGCCTCGACGGCCATCCGCCGCCGTGCCTCGCCCTCCAGCTTCTCATTCAACTGCTTGATTTTCGTAAGCCATATCTCCGAATTGGTGGAGCCAGACATGAGCTTGTCAATCAAATCATCCTTTTCCTTCATCTGCTTCTTGTAGAAGTTCTCCTTTTCGGCCATGAGTTTGACCGCCTTGTCCGAGACTCGTCCCTGATTAGAACTCACATCCATCAACTTTACCTTTTCCTGTTCAAGAGCTTTGATTTTGCTCTCTGCCTCCTTGAGGCTCAGCGAAAGTCCTTCGGCCACCTCGGTCTTCGCCTTCAGCAGCCTGACCTCCTCTTCCATGTCCTTGATTTTCGCCTGCAACTCCTTCTTATCGGCCTCTGTATCCTCGACCTTCTTCTGAGTCTTTTCCAGTTCATCCTTCAACTTGAGAAACGCCTCCTCCGCGCGACGTGTCGCCGCCTGCTGCTCCTGCAGTTTTTGGACCTCTGTATCCGCCTTCCTGCCCAGTTCCGAGGTCTGTTCCTTGTAACGCCTCTCGTTATCGCTTATCTTAAGCTCAAACGATGCACATTTCGCAACCAGGCGGTCTATCTCCTGGTTCTGCGCCTGAAGTTTTGCTGAAAGCTCCTGAATGGTCTTGTTGTATTTCTCCTGGTTGGTGTCCACCTCATGGCGCAGCTTCTGCGCTTCCGTCTGGCTCTCCTGCAGTTTTTGGACGGTGGTTTCCTGGCGGGCGTTCAAAGCAGCCCGCGCCTTCTCCAAATCCGCCGTCAGACTCTTGACCTGGGCATTCGCATCCGCCAGCTTCAAGGTCAGCGTTTCGGATGTGTTTTTAGAAGTGGTGGTCAATGTGGCAATCTGGGCATTCAACTGCTTGACACGGTCCGCATGCTCCGTATTCTCACGCAAAGCCTCAACCTCCAACTTCGTCACCTTCTCCTTCAAGCCATCCGCCTCCTGGCTCGCAGCCGCCAGCTTTGCACGCGCCTCCTCCAGCTCCTTGCTGGCGGCCTCCAGCTTGCGCTTCTCCTCCAAAGCAGACTTGTTCTGGCGTGCAATCTGCTCCTCCTGCTGTCGGGAAACCTCAATCTGCCCCTTGAGCTTCTGCTCCAGTTCATTCAGCTTGCCCGTCAACTCCTCTGACTCACGCGCCTTCGCCACGATGCTCTTCATGTCATCGTTCTTCTGGGACTGCACCAGCTTCGCCTCCTGCAACTCCGCAGAAAGCTTCAACGCCTGCGCCTCCGCCTGCTGGTTCCGCTGCTTCAGGCGTGAAATCTCGGACATCAGCTCCACGTTCCGCTCTTCTTTGGCAAGGGAGGCCGTGCGTTCCCTATCCATCTCCTTGCGCAGCTTTTCGAGTTCATCCGTCTTTTCGCGCAGTTCCGCAACCGTCTTGGCAGTCCTGCCATTCAGCACCAGCAGCTCCTCCTTCAGCTTGCTATTGTCACGCGCAATGGTATCGCTCAGGTCCTTACCCTTGCGGTATTCATCCAACATGTCCGCATCGTTTTTGCGAAGCCGCTTCAACTCCTCGTTCTCTGCAAGACGGGCAGCAAGCTGCTTCTTCAGCTTCTCCATCTCCACATTCAATTCTGCGATGGACTTCTCCTTCAGGTTGATTTTCTCCTCGCTGATTTTGAGGTTCTTGCGCAAGGCAGTTATCTCCTCCTTGCGTGCGGCGGCCAGTTCAGAAGCGGTCTTCAAGGCAACATCCACATCGTCCTTGTTGCTGGTCATGAGTTTCAGTTCGCGCTTCAGCCGTTCCACTTCCTTCTTGTTCGCCTTCAAATCAGCCTCAAGTTGCTTAATTTCCTGCGACTGCTCCTCAACCCGCTTCTGGTTCCGCTCTGCCTCCTTCCGAACCTTCTCAACGCCTGCGCTGCGCGCCTTCAGCTCCGCCAGGTTGTTTTCCGCATTCTTCAAGCGCACCTCCAGCGTGGCAACAGTCTTCTCCAGATTGGCCTTCGCCTCCGCCAGATTCGTGGCCGTGCTCTCCAGTGTCGAGCTCTTGGAAGCCTCTTCGCGTGCACGCAACAGGGACTCCTGCAGGAAATCCACGCGCGCCGTCAGTTCCTTCTTTGCGCTCTCCAGTTCCTGAAGTTGCTTTTTCTGGCGATTCACCAGTTCCAGGAGCTCGTCCGTGGAAAGGTTGTTGGCCTGGCCTGCCATCTTGCGCTCCAGTTCATTAATCTGCTGCTGACAGTAGTTGATGCGGTAGTTCAGCAGCGATGGGTTCCACTGGGGGTACTTGCGACGCACGCTCTCGAACACCTCCAGCGCCTCCTTGTATAGGGACAATGCCGCCACGGCGTTGCCAGCCACCGCCTTGTCCGCCGACTCCATCTTCACAAAGCCGCCCATCCACTCCGCACGCGCCTTGTTCTTGTCCTCCGCCGAAAAGGAAAAGAGCGTGAAGATGGCCATAAATACGGCAATAATGCGAATCACTCGTCTATGTTGTCCCATGGCAATTAACCTACTGTAACTGCTGAAGAATCCATCTGCAGTTCAACAGCTTCTCCTTCAGCGTCTGTTCCGTGTAATAGTAGTGGTTGGAGGCCTCGAAGGCAAGCCTGGAATCCAGACGAATCAACTTCAACTGCCTCAAAGCCAGTTCCTGCTCGTCCTTCACGACAGCAGCCAGCTCCACCTTCTTCCCTGCATTGCGCAGACGCACAAAGCGTATCTGCATCAGCGTGCTGCGGAAGTGGCAGTAGGCCGCGTTGGCAACGCTCCACAAATCCTCGAACGCCGCCTGCTCCTTTGGCGTGATCATCCCCTTCGCATGTTCCAGGCAGGCCAGCCCAGTCGCCCACTGGTCGCACAGGAACTGGAACTCCTGCTCAAAAACCTCCTCGGGATAGTAGTTGCCGCGCCACCCCGTCAGGTCGTCATACGGGAAACCAATCATGGTCGCGCGATAGCCCGTCGGCTCAAGGTAGAGCAAATCAACAGGGCCGTAGTTCTGCGGGGCCACGTAGATGGTGGAGGTGCCGTTGAAG
>JAFTAC010000430.1 GCA_017458805.1 Victivallales bacterium
GCCCAGTCCTGTGGGGTCTGGTCGTGCTTGCCCGTGCGGTAGTGGAAGGAGATGTCGCCTGTGATGTTGAGGTCGGGTGCGGGCATATCGTCGGCGGGAAGCCCCTGTGAGCCGAAGAGGCGATAGACTTCGGAGGCTGCCTTTGCCGCCAGGAACTCGCCGCGCGGGTCGGCCACCTGGTCGTTGGTGGCTGTGGCGATGGCCAGTGGACGCGGCGCGGAGAGCGCCATGAGTTCGTGCTGGTCAAAGGGAAGCTCCTCCTCGCGCCAGAGGTATTCATCCAGTTTGTTGACGAACCAGACTGGCACCTTGTAGTTCAGGTGGCTCTGGAAGTGCTGCGAGAGGTTTTCGCCGTATTTTATGCGATGGAGCGCACCGCCGCAGCACCCCGAATCATTGGAGATGACCATGGCGAAACGCTGGTCGATGGCGCCTGTCCAAAGGGCGGTTTTGCCGAGGCGGGAGTGTCCATGCACGGCGATGGCCTGCTGACGGATGCCTGGCTGGGCGGCGAGGCAGTCGAAGCCTCTGCTGAGCCCCCATGCCCATGCGCCGATGGGAGTGTAAGTGTCGTTCACCTGCTCCATTACAACCTGGTCGAAGAAGAGGCGGAAGATGCTATCCTGCGCGTGGCCGACCTGGTCGCGGAAGATGTCGTGGTAGCAGATGGTGGCGGAGGCATAGCCGCGTGAGACAGTCTCCTTGAAGCACCAGCGGTCTGCCTGGATGCCACGGTGCTCGCGTACAGTCGCCTCGTCGGCGTTGTCCTGCATGTCAAGGCCAGTTGGGCGCACATCCTCCTCGGTGGTGGTGGCGTGGTTCCCCTTGAAGTTCAGCCCAAGGAAGGCGGGCACGGGATGGCTCTCCGCGTCCTTCGGCAGATAGAGCAGCATGTCGAAGGCGGTGGTGCGCCCGTTTGCCATGCCAACGCGGATACGGATTTCCTTGCGGATGGCAAGGCCGTCCAAGGCGTCATCGCGTCTGGAAAGCTGCTCGAACCAGAGGATTTCGGGGTTTGGGATGATTTCGCCGTATTCGTACTTCTTGAAGATATCAAGGATAGTGGCCCGCTGGTGGTTCATCCACTCCTGCGCTGTTGTGACGTGCGTGCCGTCCGCCTTCAGAAGCGGGTCTGGAAGCGTGTAGTCGGGAACTAGGGATTCATCGCATGGATAGGGGCCAAAGGGTCTGTCGGGGGACTGGTTGTACATGGTGAGCTCCGTTTTAGTTGAATGGTTGCGTAGGATAAAATAACCCCTATTTCCAATAGTTCAACTAATCCTGTTGTTTCTGCTTGAAAAAGTCGGAAATGGCTATATCTTTTTAGTATGAAGGCATCTTCGTCGCAACAATCAAAGGAAGGTTTTATGAGCATACTGATCCAGCAAGTCCAACTGAACGGGAAGAGGAGCGACATCTTTATAGAGGGCAGCTGCATCGCCGCCATCGGTGAAAAGCTGTCCGTCACCGCCGACCAGGTCATCGACGGTAGGGAGTTCATCGCGGTACCAGCTTTCTACAACACCCACACCCACGCAGCGATGTCGCTGCTGCGCGGCTATGCCGACAACCTGGAGCTGATGGAGTGGCTTCAGAAGCACATCTGGCCCGCCGAGGCGAAGATGGGCGCAGAGCACATCTACTGGGGCACCAAGCTCGCCTGCCTGGAGATGATCAAGTCTGGCACGGTCTTCTTCAACGACATGTACTTCTTCCCGCAGCGCATAGCCGACGCCGTCCGTGAGATGGGCTTGCGGGCGGCCATCGGTATGACCACGCTGGAGGCCTCGCCCAACGCCGAACTCATCCGACGAAACAACGAGGAGATTTGGGCGAACCGCGCCAAGCTGCCGAAAACAATATCGCTTACCCTGGCGCCCCACGCCATCTACACAGTCTGCGGCGAGACGCTGGCGAAACTGGCGGATTTCGCCAGCCGCGAAAACCTGAAGATCAGCATCCACCTCTCTGAGACGGCTGGCGAGGTGGAGCAGTGCAGGAAGGACCACAACGGCATGACCCCTGTGGAGTACCTCGACAGCCTCGGTTTCCTCTCGGAGAGGGTGATCGCCGCACACGCCGTCCACCTCACTGACAGCGACATGACGCTCATGGCGGCCCGCAAGGCGGCTGTCGCCTTCAACCCGTGCAGCAACATGAAGCTGCTCTCGGGGCTGATGCCCTTCCGCAAAATGTCCGATGCGGGCGTGAATGTGACCATCGGGACGGACGGCAACGCCTCCAACAACTCCCTCTCCATGTTCGACGAGATGAAGGCAGCCGCCATCACCGCCGAACTCTCCGCGCAGACCACCACTGCATGCACCGCCGAGGAGATTTTCACGGCGGCCACCCGCAACGGCGCACGAACCTTCGGGCTGGATGCAGGTGAAATTGCCCCTGGCAAGCTGGCGGACCTCCTGCTGCTGGATGCCCGCACCCCCTGTCTCGTGCCCTGCCACAATCTCCTCTCCAACCTCGTCTATTCCGCCGATTCAAGCTGCGTCAACACCGTCATCTGCGACGGCAAGATTCTCATGCGGAACCGCCAGGTCTCTGGAGAAAACGTAATTATCGACAAGGCCGCCGAATTCGCGGCCATGCTATAGGAAAAAACTATGACCGAAAACTTCATCAGCCATCTTGAAGAGCAGATACGCCACCACAACGACCTCTACTGGAAAAAGGGAACGCCTGAGATCAGCGACGTGGAGTATGACCGCCTGGTGGAAACCCTCCGCAGCTGGGATCCCGAGAACCCCCTGCTGAAAAAGGTGGAGGCTCCTGCGGCGGCAGGCGAGAAGATTGTCCACACCAAGCCAATGCTCAGCCTGGACAAGGTCTATACGAAGGAGGAGCTGCGCCAGTGGATGGCGAAGGTGGCGCGCTCGTCTGACGAACTCTTCTTCGTGCAGCCCAAGTACGACGGCATCTCCGGCAAGCTGGAGCATGGCGTGCTGGTGACGCGCGGCGACGGGCGCATCGGCGTGAACATCACCGACAAGCTGGCCATCATCGACATCGAGTCGGAGAAGCGGGACGGCATCCTCGGCGAAATCGTCATCCGCAACAGTGCGTTTGAGACACTCTACAGCGGGGTGAAGACCAAGGCGGGCACCCCCTTCAAGAACAGCCGCAATGCCGTGGCGGGCATCGTCGCCAACGACGGCGTCGAGTTCTACCAGAAGCAGGGCGCGCGCTTGACATTCATCGACTACGACACCAATTCGCACAGCCTGAAACTCAATGAGTTCGCCGAAAAATGGGATGGCATCCAACACGCCATCGAGCAGCTGGACTACCCGATGGACGGCATTGTCGTCCGCCTTGCGGATTCCGCATACGCGGAGGCTCTAGGCTACACGGAGCACCATCCTCGCGGGGCCATGGCCCTGAAGTTTACAAATGAATCCGTGGAGAGCGTGGTGACGGGCTTTACGCTGAGCATCGGCAAGCGCGGAACGCTCGCCGCCACGGCGCAGATTGAGCCGCGCGACATCGGCGGCGTGACGGTTACCAACGTGAAGGTGCCTGTCATTGACACGTTGGACGGGCAGCCAGGCATCCTGAGCGGCGGCATCCGCGTCGGCTCCAAGGTGCGTGTGGAGCGCGCGGGCGACGTCATCCCCTATCTGGCCGAGGTGCTGGAGGTTGGCGAAGCCGCCCCCACGGCCATCACCGATTGCCCAATCTGCGGAAGCAAGCTGGTGCGCGACGGTGCTAATCTCTTCTGCCGCAACCCCGAATGCGGTGAACAGCAGCTGAACCAGCTCTATTTCAGCGTGATGACCGTGGGCATGTTCGGCATCGGCAAGGAAATCGTGCGAGCCATTATGGACATCACGGGCATCCGCGACTTCCTCGGCTTTATGCGGCTGGATGGTTCGCTGCTTGTGGGACAGGAGGGCTTTGGCAAGGTGCGCATCACCGCCATCATGGATGAAATCGAGAAGGCGCGCCACTGCACGCCAGATCTCTTCCTCACGGCGCTGAACGTCCCCGAACTGGGGAAGAAGGCCAGCGAAGAGCTTCTGAAAATCTACAGTGTCGATGAAATTATCGCAGGCCTCACCATCGCGCAGCTGCTGCGCGCCAACGGCATCGGCGAGGTGATGGCGAAACGCATCAGCGATGGGCTTGTGGAGAAGCAGGCCTACATCCAGGAGTTGCGCAAGGAGTTCCAGCTGAGCCAACTGGCCCCAGCCCCCGAAGGCGACACGATTTGCTTTACGGGCAAATCGACGCGTCCACGCTCCGAGATGCACCAGGCTGCCCGCGACAAGGGGCTGGTCCCCGTGGATGCCGTCACCTCCACCACCAAGTACCTCGTGGTCGCCGACCCCAACTCCACCTCATCGAAGGTGGTCAAGGCACGCAAGATGGGCGTGACCATCCTCTCCGAGGAGCAGTTCTGGGCTTTGTAACCGCTACAACTGGAGGCAATTTGTCCGATTCATCTTTCGCATCGGCATCATCAACTGGGATTGTAGCATGTTGTCGGATAGCGACCTTCTTCGGCCACTACGCCACGCAGTCCTTGGGGCTGCGTTAATTCCGCGACAGGACTTCATACTACGCCATCGAGGCAGCCCACTACCGTGACGCCTTCGCGAAAATCAGCTGCTTTTGGAAGGGAAGGCTATGAGAGCATCTCGGCAAGCACAACATTGGAGTTTGACACACATGAAACAACCGCACAGATTCGTTTTTTGCAGCCACAATGTGTTAAGCGCATGTTTGCTGTTGTTCAGCTTCTGGCTTTCCGCAGCTGAACTGAAATTGGCCTCGGGCGGCAAGGCGCTTTTCAAAATCGCTCTTCCTGAGCAACAGAACAAGTTCGATGTTTTCGCGGCGGAGGATTTGCAGAGCTATCTTGGGCGCATGGCAGATGCTTCCTTCCAAATCGTCAAAGAGGCGGAGCTGGCTTCAGGAGAAGCTGCCATATACCTCGGGCAGACACAGGCCGCCAAGAAGCTGGGGCTCTCTGCCGTAAAATTCGCACGCGAGGAGTGGTGCATCAAATGCGACGGCGACAACTCGCTGATTGTCACAGGCGGGCAGCCTATCGGCGCCTTCTATGGCGCATGGGCCGTGCTCAACCACCTCGGCGCATACGCGCTCACCTGGGACCAGGATGCCATCCCCCACAAGCCCGAACTGCTCTATGACGGCTTCGAGGAGCGGCGGAAACCCGCTTTCGGCGGACGCATGATCTACGACCACCAGGTGAGCGATATTCTTCGCTCGGGTTCCGACCGCTCTGTGCTGGACACCTACTACCGTTGGATTCTGCGAAACTATGTGAACGGACGCCAGGACAACGCCCCGATGCCCTACTACGTCAGCGGCGTCTTCCACATCCCCCATCCGCGCCAATACCACTCCCTGGAGAGCTATCTCCCAGCGGACAAGTACTTCAAGGAGCATCCTGAATACTACTGGATGACGGACAGCGGAAAACGTGAGCCGCCGCCCCGCCCAGGCTACAACGGCGGCCTCTGCATGTCCAACCCCGAGGTCGTGAAGCTTGTGCTTGAAAGGCTGCGCGAGATGATACGGGAGGACCGTGAACGCTTCCCGAAGGAGGAGTGGCCGACTGTCTATGACATCTCGCGGATGGACGGTTCCAAGTACTTCTGCAAGTGTCCGAAATGCCTTGAAATCGCTGCTGAAGAGGGGTCGCAGCAATCCCTTTTCTACCGCTTTCTGAACCAGATTGCAGGTTCCATCCACGACGAATATCCCGAAATCGTCATCCGCACTTTCGGTGACTTGAACGAAAGCAATAATCCAAACCATACAAAGCCACTGGACAACATCCTGCTCTGGATTTCAGACAACTACCACATCTCCGACTGCTTCCGCCCCCTGAACAACCCCATCAACGAGGAGGCGCGCGACCTTTTGACACGCCGCCAGCAGGATGGCAGGCAGTTTATGATCTGGGACTACTGGAACATGGGCGGAAGGACCTTTTTCACACCGCCCCGCGTGGAGACCAACTTCGACGCCATCCAGCCCGATTTGCAATACTTCAGGAAAATCGGTGCGACGGACCTTTTCATCGAGGCCTCCACGGATGCCAGCTCGCCGCAGAACTTCATCCCGCTCTGCTATTTTGTGGCCAATCAGCTAATGGTTGACCCAGAAAGGGATGCGGAGAAGCTGGCCAATGTCTTCATCGACCACTACTTCGGTCCCAATGCGCCCCTTATGCGCGAGTGGTTCCATGAAATCCGTGCGGGGGTGGCGGTGGAGACACGGCGGCAGCCCTCTCAAGGTGCTGTCCGCTGGAGCTTCTGCAACGATGCATTCCTGCTCCGCTCGTACAGGAACCTGAAGGCTGCAGCCGCCTCTCTGCCTGAAGGAAACGCTTACCGCAAGCGTATTGAAAACGAAATGGTATCGCTCATCTGGGCAATCCTTGCCGACTGGAAGCTATGGAAAGACAAGTTCGAGGAAAATGGCGTCAAATGGGAGGCTTTGTCGGCGGAGTGCCAACAGTATGCCAAGGCTTTCATCTCCCGCTATGGCGGCAAAAAAGGGCGGATCGACAACATCTATGTCAGCGAATTCGAGGATCGGTTCAACCTCTATGCCTTGAAGCAGCCCGTCCCTGAAAAGTTCAAAGAGATACCAGAGGACCACCTGCTCATTTTGGGCTATGCGGGCTTCATCTCCAAGGTCACGTACGGGGCAAGGATTGTGGAGGACAAGGAGGCCATCTGTGGCAGGGCTTTTGCAGGTGCGCACAAGTCTGATGACTACCACGGTGCGAACAAAGTCATCGAGGCATCGGGTAAATACAAGTTCAAGACCACCTATTTCGAGGCGGCGGGCGCAAAGCTGCTTATCGAAACCGTGCCCGATGAAAAATACCATTGGTACAAGATGGAGGGCAAGGCCACCATCAAGGCTGAACACTGCTGCGTCTGGGGCCAGGGCTGGGCCATCCACGCCAATCTCAGCCGATTCCACGACCCGAAAACACCCGAAAACAACAGCTGGGATGAAGTCTGGATGAGGGTCAAGTTCACAGGTCCTGCATACGTGCCTGGCTCCACGCAGCAGAACGCCATCGTCATCGACCAAGTCGTTTTTGTAAGAAGCTCTGCTCCTCAAGAGGACAAGTAGATTGTAGAGGTGAATCATATTGAATACACCAGCACCTCGGCTTTTTTCATAATACCAATTTGCACAAATCGCAAAAGAAAATTCCGATGA
>JAFTAC010000431.1 GCA_017458805.1 Victivallales bacterium
AATACGCCTTTGCCTCGCTTTTCAAGCAATGCCATCTGGCTTGGACACGGCTGGCTGGGTGATGACGGCTGGTTCGAACGCAACAACCGCAATATGGCCGATTTCCGCGACGTCGAGAAATGCTCTGTTCTATTGCGAAAACTGCGCGACAACGGAATCGCGACCGTATTTCCGCATTTGTGTCCGGCGCAGTTCAATGGAAGAATCGCTCCCTGCGACAATGAGCAGGTTGAGCGTTTCCTGGACATTGCGGATCAAAATGGCATCAAGGTTGTTCCGTGGATAGGCGGTGTTCTGGGAGAATCGGCCCGTCCCTCCGATGAAAAATGGCGGAGCAGTTTCGTGTCTTCAGTGGATGAACTTCTGAAAACGCATCCGCGGCTGGCTGGTGTGCAAGTCAATATTGAGCCTATGCCTAGCGGGAACGCCGATTTCCTAAAACTGCTGGAGGAATTGCGCACCGTTACAACGGACAGGACATTGAGTGTCGCCGCCTATCCGCCCCCTACCAGGTGGCATCCCGTTTCCGACGTGCATTGGGACTTGGGGTATATTCGCCAAGTAGCCTGCCGTTGTAATCAGTTGGCTGTGATGATGTACGACACAGCCATTCCGCTAGAGAAAATCTACATTGACTTGGTGAAACGGTGGACAAGGGAGTTGGCAGAAACCGTTCATTCAACTGGTTGCGAGTTGATTCTTGGGATTCCAGCATATGAGGACGCCGATGTTGGCTATCATCATCCGAAAGTCGAAAACATCTCGTCTGCCCTGAAAGGTATTTCCGCCACAAGGCCTTTTGACAAAATCAATGGAATCGCAATCTACTGCGAATGGGAGATGAATGATATCAAGTGGAAGGAGTGGCGCAGATATGCCGTTGGGAACAATCGCTAAAAAGAATAGAGTTCGTCAATTCCGTCCCACGTGGTTGAAATGTGCATTGGAGGTTATATTAGATGAGTGACAAAAACGACAACGCACATACCTGCCAACATAAGGTTAACACAACACCATGAAGCCCCTCCTTCGCAAAATCTTCTTCTGGGACGCACCCGCGCAGGGCGCGTTCTTCGGGCTGACGCTGCTTTTGCTGACGCTTTGGGTCGCCTTCAGCGTATTTTGCGCGTGCATAGTGGCGTATAGCCGAGTCTTCACGTTTACGGCTGTGCCCGTGACATTCTTTTCCTGGCTCATACTTTCTTGTCTATACAGCCTGTTTCTTGTGCTCAAGGGCGTGGTCAACATCATCAAGCAAACGCCGCGTTTCTGGATGCGACTGCTGAAGATGCTGTCGGCGGTTGCGGTGCTGACGCCTCTCTGCACTGTCTTGGCTTGCAAGCTGTTGGATAATCCTCCAGATGTAGCGGTTTTGGCACTTCTGACAGCGTTCAGTCTGACGTTTTTCGGTTTGGTCTACCTCTTCCGCCCTATCGTCCATCCCGCGAAACTGCTGTCCTGTTTGTTGTCTTGGACAGGTTCCTTTTTGGTATTCTCCACCCTCTTTTTCCTGGCAAATCCATTGGAGGACAGGGGTGTTAACGAGTTTAGCCGCTTCCCCGATTGGCTTGGCAAAAACATCCCGTATGTTGTTCCGTTCTGGCGGTGGTTCGACCTTTTGAACAAAGGCTGCTTCTGGTTCACGCTGGCGGGATTTCTGCTGCTTGCAATCGCCTATCTCCTGTCCTGGAGCATACTGGCGAAGTTGTCTGGCAGTTCAATGCGCCGCTTCTGCGGTCGCGGCATCCGCGTCCAATGGGCCGTTATAGCGGGAATTTATGTCGTGACGCTGTGCTTTGCTCTCGGGAGCAACGCACAATACCGAAGCGCCGTCAAGGCTCTGGAGATGCATTACGGCCATCCGATGACCGGCGTTGAACTCGGGCGAACCTATTATGACGGGCGAACGCCCGACGCCGCCTACTGGAAACGGCTAGACGCCTCTCTCGCGCAGTATGACCAGGAGCAAAAGAAAACTGAGGATCATTGCGATTATACCTTTGAAGTCACTCAGGATGCCGTTCTCCCGAAGGAACTCTATGAAAAGCGGCGGACAGACTTTCTGAACAGTCTGAAGGTTTCGGGACTACAGGAGCAATTTGTCTCTCCGATGCCTCCAGGCGAGAGGGATTTTTCGGCTAAATATATTTTAGGAATGCCACTGCCTGAACTTTCCAAATGCAGGCAGTTGGCCCGCATTGAGCAGCGTCGCTGCCAGTATGCCATTGATGCCGGTGATTTCCATACGGCGGCTGAATGCATCGCTCATCTCGACATCCTGTGCGATTTTCTCGGCAGGGAGTGTTTTTATATCGCATATCTTGTCTGGCATCGAGGAGTCGGTTTGATTCGAAACGAAATGCTCGCCAACTTGCTCGCCTCGGGACTTCCTGCGGACAAATGGCTGGAGGAGCAGACGAATCAGCTGCTCCACTGGGAGAAGAGGTTTGAGCAGCAGGAGAAGACGATTCTCTACTCGGAAGCAGTCATCATTCTGGATTCGCTGCAATTTATGGTGGGGGATCATTTGACGGGGCGGAAGGATATTGATGATTTGAGTGACCATTGGAATTATTGGATCCATTTCAAATCGATTCGCTTTTTCTTTCCCCAGGGCTGGTGGCTGGCCGCCAAGAGCGCGAGGGATTATGCAAGAGTGATGAAGGTCTCGACTTTCAACCAGTTTCCTAAAATGGAAACAGCGACTGGCAGCATCTTGGTGGATATGCTGATTCCATCACTGACCAGAACAGGTGAAAAGAGACACAGTTATCTCGCATCCTGCCGTGTTCTGCGCGGTCTCATTGCGGTGGAACTGCAGAAGCGGAGAACGGGAGTCTATCCTGATTCCCCAAACGTTCTTCCCATCGATCCGTTCACCAACCAGCCGCTGAAATACCGCAAGGGAAAATGCGAGGTCACGCGCTACTACGCCAAATGGGTTCCTGATGAGACAGAGGACGGAACGGAAGACGTAGAATCGCCTCCAAGCGGACAATGGACATTGGAGGGAAAAACAGAGACCATTGATGCCATCCAGATCTGGAGCATCGGTCCCGACGGCATCGACGATGGCGGACTAGGCGTAAAGGGAGAAGGCTCTGATATAAGGCGAACGGACGACATCAGGTTCATCATCCCGATAAAGTAAGTGGAGCGATTTTATCGAAGCATGTCATTGCCCTCTCGCAAAAGTCGCGTTCCTGTGTCCTTTCACCACGAGGCCCATCACGGCGTAG
>JAFTAC010000432.1 GCA_017458805.1 Victivallales bacterium
GTAGCCGACGCCAGCCGTGACGATGAGAATCTGCCCGCCGCCTTTCTTGGCGTGGTGGATGTGCCAGTTGTTGCGGCAACCAGGCTCGAATGTGACGCCGAAGGCAGGAACCTGGTCCAAAGTCAACTTGTGAAGGAAACTATTGCCAATGAAGTACTTGGCGAAGTTCACATTCGGCTCTCCCACGGGAATCGGCGACCAGTCGGCGGGAAGCTGCGCTGGGTTCGATGGACGCTGTACACGGGCGACGATTTCCGCTGCCTGTGCGTCGGTCACGCCGTTGTTCTTTCCAATGGCGATGTGCGCCTTCATCTGCGGTTCGGTCTCGGGACGGGCTGCCAGGGCGGCGATGGTGGCCAGTTCGCGTGTGCGCCAGTCGAGGTTGTCGCGGGCGAAGATGTCTCCGAAGAGGTGCGCCTTGAGGTATTCGTCCAGCTGCGGGTGGAAATCGAACAGGGCGCCTTTGACGGGGCCGCCGCAGAGTTTCGTCTGGTTGGCGGTGCCGAACTCAATGGCTTTTCCCGCTGGCGGGGGATTCGGAGTGCGTCCCTCGGCGGGCTTCTTCTCGGCGGCGACCTTCATCAGGGTCGTGGCGGCGTTCAAGGCGCGGGGGAAGCCGCAGTAGGCATAGAGCTGGCCGACCAGTTCCTTTGCTTCGTTGAGCGTGAGGCCGTTGTCAAAGCCAACAGCCAGCGCTGATGCCAACACCGCTTGTTCGCCGCGCGCGGTGGCGGCGGACAAATCGACGATGGCGAGTTCCTTTGTCGTGAGTGTGCTTTTCTCCATGGTAAATGCTCCTTGTAAGGCCAGAAAGGCGATAATGGTGACGATGATCTTTTTCATTGTTTTTTCCTGAAGACTTTGTTCATGTTCGGGGCGTTCAGGGGATTCATCGGCACAAGGTCAAGCGATGTTGCCGTCCACCATGGCGCCGACGACGATGACGGGAACTGGATAGAGTGCCAGAGATGGTCCAATGTTCTTCTTCATTCAGTTTGTCTCCTATGGTTCACATCTTGATATTAGCAGGATTTCCCCGCGTCGTATGCCTCCTTGAAGACTGGAAGCGAGCGAATTGCGCCTTTTTCGTATGCGCCAGTGCCATAGATGACGCCGCGCTCAATGGAGCCTTCCATACAGTCCCGCATGAAACCGCGTAGTCCTTCCAGTGTGGCGGACATCATCTCGTGGCTTTCGTCGGCAGCCGTGATGACCAGCCAGAATTCCGTGCCCTTGAAGCGACCGAAGTCGTCCCAGCGGGAGACGCTGCGGTCGATGAGCGCCTTGAGCTGCGCGTCCATCGAGTAGAAATAAACGGGCGTGGCAAGGACGATGACATCGGCGGAGAGCATCTTCTCGACCAGTTCGTTGGCGTCGTCATTCTGGAAGCACTTCTTCAGTTTCTGGCAGGCGTAGCAGCCTTTGCAGAAGCCCACGTTCTTCTCTGCCAGGCGAATCTTCTCGACCTCATGGCCTGCCTCGGTCGCTCCGCGGACGAATTCATCGCAGAGGAGGTCGGAGTTGCCGCCCTTGCGGGGCGATGCGGAGATGACAAGCACTTTTTTCATGGTGTTACCTCTTGGGCGTTGCTTAACAACGCCTTATTGTTTGTTGTTGAAAAAGGTTATGATGAACGTGAAGATAAGTTCCCTGGCCGTTAGCTGCTCGAAATCGACGTCCGCCTGCTCCATTGCCTTCTTCTGCTTCTCGGTGACCTCCGTATAGGGGTAGATGCCGAACATGAAGGGGAAGAAGGAGTAGATGAAGTCGTGTATCTGCCCGCCCGTCATCTCGGGACGGAACTTTAGCAGGAGGCGTTTCATGTTCTCCAGCGCCCTCCCGTAGGAGTGCTTGAAGCGTATCAGGCATTCCAAGCGGCTGTTGGCTTCCATGTCATAGAGGTTCATCGACAGCAATTTCAGCAGTTGCGGACGTGCCGCCAGGGACTTCGCCAGCTTCTCCGCCAGCGCATGGCAGGAGAGACTCCGTTTGCCCTTGTGGATTTCCTCCAGCGAATCATTCCATCGGTCGTATTCCCGTTCGAAGAGCGCAAGGAAAATCTCCTCCTTTGTGGCGAAATAGTTGTAGATAGAAGGGCGAGAGAAGGAGGTCTCCTCGCTGATTTCCTTCAGAGTGATTTCACGAAAGGACATAGTCCTGTACAGCTTTTCACATGCATCGACAATCTCCTCGCGCCTGGCTGTTGTCGTCTTCTCTGAAATGGCCATGGTCAATCCTGTTGCTTTGTTCTGACATCGTATAATGGATATAATATAGCATTGATTGACATCGTGTCAAATATTTTTCATAAATTCTGGCTGACAACATGCATTTGGGAAAAAGACACAGCAGTAGTCATCTAATTTCATGCCCTGCGAAATTGCAAGGCACAGAAAAAACGACTGATATGAACTCTTAATGAGGCTTTGCCCACAAAAAAGTAATTCCTCAGTGATTGATATGAGCCGCGTTTGCGGCAGCAAGAACATAGCCGTGGGTGAAGCGAGCGCCTTCGGGGCGAGCGAAACCCACGGGATAGGCGTTTTCCCACATCCCCTTGCGCCGTGCCACATAGCGAAGCGGAGCGGCAAGGCGCAGAAAAACCAGCAAGTATCATCAACCAGTGAGGCATTACACAAAAAACGGTTTTTTTGAAGTTTTTTTGACAAACCGACTTGACGCGGGCTAAATAAGGGCTATAGTATATCACGTAATCAAAAACGGGGCATTAGCTCAGTTGGCTAGAGCGCCTGCATGGCATGCAGGAGGTCATCGGTTCGACTCCGATATGCTCCACCACCCCTTTAAAGCCTTTAACTTCAACGAGTTAAAGGCTTTTTCTTTTGCCTGGATTTCTCCTAGCTGCACCTTGCTTTTCTTTGTGATGCTTATATATGTTTTTCAACTGCGAAATCGTTCATAGGGTGACGATAGGGTGACGGGCTGTTTCACCTTTTTTGTGCCCGTCTAGCCACCCTTTTCCCAGTGAAACAAGCATAAATATAATGACGATTTCAATTCTTTCCAATGGTCTGTTTACAAAAATAGGGTGACGTCACCCTAAATATCTGTGTTTTTCATGGCATAATACCATAGAGGACGGAGTGCGTCCTCAATGTTCTTTCATTCTAAAACAGGAGATTGCCATGAAAATCCCAAACTGCATCCGAGCCTTCCTTTGCAGGCTCAACCCCGTCCCGTACCTTGTCCACCGCTGGCAAGGGATGGTTGCTCGCTTCCGCCATTGCCGCCTTCGTCTGGCAAGGCTTGTTCCGCACCACATCCCCAGAGCCATTACGCTGTCCATCCTGTCAGTTGTCATTGTACTGGCGGGTGTTGGCTCGTGCCACTCGCGTCTTGCCCATCCAAGACCACGCTTCACGATAGCCATGCTGGATTCAAGGGCTGCCGCCCACATCAGCGAGGCAAAAGCCGCCATCCCCGATGTGGTGGCTGACATCTGCCATGAGAGGGGTCACCTTTACTGGCTGATGGTCAAGGACAAGTGCCTTGGTGGTGACCGCGCCAGACAGTACATCGCGCAGAAGCTCGACAAAAGGATAGTTGTGCCTTTGAGGCAAGCAGCCGCTGTGTACCAGTGCGCCCTCAACTCAGACGCCGCCATCGGCATGACCGAAGAAGTGGCTCTCGACACCCTCAGCAGCCAGTTGTACGCAACGGCTGGTCTCGCCATCGAGGGCTTCTTCATCAGAGCCACGCTGGAATCCTGTCTGGCCGTGGCAGGCAGATGCGCCCCGCAACTGGCCTCAACACTCGGTGCCTCTGCCACCTGCGCCGCCGCTGACGGGCCTTTGCCCATCGGTGACATCATTGGCGCGACGCTAGCCGTCGGTGGCACCGTCTGGTGCTGCCATGACATCTACAAGGCGCACAAGGCCTTGCCCGACAATCTAGCCGCAGCCCTGGAGACAGCCGTTGCCGCCACAGTGGCCCAGTGCCGTCAGGAGGCGATGTCAGCACTATGAACAGACTTCTGACCATACTGCTTGTACTCTCCATGCCGCTGATGGCGGCGCATCCCCTGCGCATCCCTCCAAGGCGCATACCCAAGCCGTCAGGCCACCATCGCCCAATGCGCATTCCCATTGTGCCATGGCAGACCATCGTGGCTGGTGGCGCTGCCGTCTCTGGCGTGGTCTTCGCCTACAAGGTCGCCGACGGCATCCAGTCAGGCATGGCGGA
This sequence comes from Victivallales bacterium, assembly GCA_017458805.1. Classification (GTDB taxonomy): domain Bacteria; phylum Verrucomicrobiota; class Lentisphaeria; order Oligosphaerales; family Oligosphaeraceae; genus RGIG3456. Next base: position 4,204 of record JAFTAC010000432.1, read on the forward strand.
AGCAGCCAAGTCCGCCCCCGACAGGTTCCTTGACAAATGCGGTGGTGTCGGCGGGACAGCCCAGATTGCATCTGCCATCATCGTCATCGTCGGCATCGCCTATCTTGCGTGGCGTCTAGCCCTTCACGGCAAGCCGCCCGAACGAAGAGAGCTGCCGCCACCATCAGACCATGAGCCGCCTCCCTAGACAGGAGACGGCTTTTTTGTGTCCTGAATCCATCACATCCACCTTTGACAAAGGAGACTGCCCATGTTCCGCAACCAGCCCCGACCGCCCCCTATGGTGGCAGTCATCGTAACCGCGCTGGCCATCTTTGCAGCCATGTGGCTGCTGGCCTGCATCTTCAGGCACAGCGTAGCCTTCCTACTGGGAGGCATCGTGCTGTGCGTCGTCCTTAAGTACCTGAAAGACATTACCACCTAACCAAAAGGAGTAACAAACCATGAGAATCACAGTCCTCAAATCCACAGTCGAGACAGCCCTCACCCCCATCCTGAAAATGGTCGCCAGTGCCAAGCTGCCAGCCGAATTCCACCCCACGCTCACATTCCAGTCCGACAAGCAGAGCTTGTCGATTGGATGCTCCCTGCCCGACCAGCAGTTGTCTGTTGCCTTGCCTGACGCAGCCTTTAACGAGAAGAACGCCGCCTTCGATGTCAGTCTGGATATCTTCAACGGGATGAGCGCCGCCACTATAGGAACGCGCTTCTCCATCGAACAGGATGCCGCCCATGTCAGGCTCAACTGCGATGACCACTTCATCGGCCAGCTCGTGCCGATGACCTCCAAGCCCAATCCAGCGTTCCTGCCTACGAAAGACGCAGACATGACTGTGCTGCCGACCAACTTCGCAAACTTCGTCCTCCAGGCGTTCACCTGCGCCAGCGACGACACCACACGTGTCGCCCTGACTGGCGTGAACATTTCGCCAAGAGGCATGGCAGGAACCGATGGACACCAGTTGTTCCATCTGCCCTTGCCGTTGCAGTTGAAGCAGAGTGTCACAATACCCCAGTCAAAGGTATATGCGTCCTTGAAACATCTGCGCTGGACTTCTCTTGCCCATTGGAGAACAGCGGGCAATGACTGGATGTTCGCCATCTCTGGCGATGGCTTCCGCTACGCTGCAAAGGCTCTTGTCGGCACCTATCCCCAGTACTGGCAGGTCATTCCCCCAGAGGAGGGAAACGATGTCAGATTCACGCTGACACCCGATGGCACTCAGGCGTTGCAGAGGTTCCTGAATGAAAACACACACGAAGCCAACGCCAAGCTGACCGTCCATCCCGACAGGATCGAGCTTCTTGAAACGAACAATACGGACTTGAAGCAGCGTTCAGGCGTGTTTGCATCCATCAGCCAAAGCGCCCGTCTTCCCTGCACTGTCCACATCATCTCCAACAATCTCAGACAGTTCCTGAAGATGGGCTTCCGCACGCTGTCATTCTCGTCGAAGATGCCAAGCCCGCTGGTCTCGTCCGAAGGCATAGGAAAGTACCTTTTCATGCCAGTCAGGGATGAATACGCGAACACGGCAGCCACGGCAGCCACGCCAGCCACGCCAGCCACAACTTCTGTCACCAAGCCCGAAGCCAGACCTGAATCCAGGCCTGCAACCGTTACTACCAGTTCAACCGACAACCCCATTACCCCCCAACCCCACAAGGAGAAAACAACCATGACCCAGACCCTCAACCCGACCGCTGCCCAAAGCGGCACCATTCCGTCCACATTCACAAGAACCCTTCCGCAGCCGACCGTGGCTGCCCCGAGCAACCCGCTGGAGGAGACCCTTGCCAATGTCGCCGCCATGCGCGAGGCTCTTGACAGCCTGAACAGCCGCCTCCTTGAGGCTGGCCGCAAGCTCAAGGCCGCCCTCATCGAACAGAAGCAGAAGGAACGCCAGTATGCCGAGGCAAACCGCAAGCTGGAGCGCATCCGTCTCGCAGTCTAATGCAATCAAGGAGTTAACATCAAGGAGGTAGCAGCCATGTTGAAGCTCAACCAATCCTATTCCAAGAAAGTGCCCGCCACGGGCGAGTACACCAGCCAGTCCTACCACTGCCAGATTGAAGTCGAACTGCCCGACGGCCTCAGCGAGCAGGAACTGACGGAGAAGGCACGCAAGGTCTTCGAATTCGTGCGGGACACTGTGGAGGCCGAACTCCACAACAACGCGCCAGCGCAGCAGCCAGTCCAGCAGATGATACCGCCACCTGCCCCGCAGAACGCACCACAGCAGCAACCTGCTCCGCAGCCACCAGTCCAGCAGTACTACGACCCGCAGCAGCCAGTCCAGCAGCAGTACTTTGACCCGCAGCAGAGCTATCCGCAACCGCAGCAGGCACAGCAGCAGTACCAGCAGCCCGCTCCGCAGTACCAGCAGAATCAGGGCAAGCAGCACCGCAACGGCAACGCAGTAGCATCGCCCAAACAGGTGAACTACCTTCTGAGCCTCGCAAAGCGTGCTGGATGGACGATTCAGCAGATACTCCAGAGGTGCAATGTTCAGGCTGTGGAGCAGATACCGTCCAAGGTATGCAGCCAGCTCATTCAGGAGTTCTCTGGCAACGCCGCATAACCCATCAACCGCATAACCCCAAGCAGTCCATAGCCAGCGAAATGCTGGCTATGGGTTCAACCATTCTTTTAAGGAGAAACGATTATGGAAGAATCCAACCCAAAACCCACTCTCGCACAGCTCAAGGAGCAGCCGCACTACTCCTACAGCGCACTCAACACCTACATCAACACCTGCCAGCTCCTCTACTACTACCGCTACATAGAGAAGGTTGAAGCCGAGCGGACACCTGTCGCCCTTCCGTTCGGCTCTGCTTTCCACAGCGTCCTGTCCGAACAGGCGCAGGCAGCGAAAACTGGCAACCTCCTCACCGCCGAGCAGATGACCGAGGCCTTTGCAACCTACTTCCAGGCAAACTGCAAGGATGCCGCCAACATCGTCTTCAAGCGTGACGAGAACATCGAAGACCAGATAGCCACCGCCAAGAGGATGTTCGAGGTGGTCAACAAGGAGTGGATTGACTACTACAACATCCAGTCCGTAGCCGAGCCGTTCCGAATCGAAATGCCAGGTCTTTCCAAGCCCGTCATCGGGGAACTTGACATGGTGATTTCCGTGCTGACGCCGTTTGACGATGTGAATGACAAGGGCTTTGACACCATCGTTGACTTCAAGACAGCCGCACGGATGTGGTCAGACGATAAGCCATCAAAAGACCTTCAAGCCACAGTCTTTAGCTATGCGTTTGAGAAGACGCATGGGCGCAGGCCATCGTTCCGTTTCGACATTGTGACGAAGGCGCCGACAGTCAGGCACCTCTACACCAGCCGAGACGAGGACAGCTACCAGCGTCTGGAAA
>JAFTAC010000008.1 GCA_017458805.1 Victivallales bacterium
CTCCTGCTTGAGCGAGAGGCCGCCGTCATCGATGCCGTCGGGACCGACGCTCCAGATCTGCACGGCCTCGACGGTCTCCATCTGTGGTTCAATTAACCATGGTTCCTCCTGCGGTGCAAAGAGGTCAGAATCACCGTCGGCTTCCTCTTCGGCAACGTTTTTGTCAGGCTGCAATATGAGGGTGTACCGCTGGACTTGGCACACACCCTTGCGGTATTTCAACGGTTGTTTGGAGAAGGGGTCTATAGGAAGCTCTTCGAGCGTTTCTGGGTAGCTTCCCGTTTGCCGTTTGTGCAACTCCGCCGCGATGAGCCCGCGCAAAATACGCAGTTCAGCGACAAGAGAAGGAAACTTTTTCGTGCCAGCTTTATGCATAGGGGGGCCACTTAGATACCCCATCAGCCAGTTGTTGCCAACGGTCTCGGGGAACTCGGAGAAATCTGAAATCTTGTAGGCCCTCATCATCTCCGCAGCCTCATTAGCAAACATCCACCAGATTTGCGGGAAGAACCAGCGGACGGCGGTGAGCTTGACCATTGGCCTGCCAATCCGGTCCCTGTCCATTGAGGGGAGAAGCTCAAAAGAATTGACCACAAGGACGGTTTCACCATAGGCAGCCCTCCTATGCACCTGCTTCAACACCTCTTCCTGTTCGACGAGTTTGGCAGCCTGCGTCTCCAGCCATGAGGTCTCCGTCTGTTCCCATGGAATCAAACGTTCCATTGCCATCATGCGGAAATGCTCGGCTGCTATCCAAACCAGGCTGCCGAAGAGAAACGGCTCCGTCTGCAAATAATTGCAGATGTTCTCCATGCGCCGCAACGCATTCTGGGCTGCTACGGCCTCACCCGTTTCGACCGCAAAGCGTAGCCGCCATAGTTCCAACCTGTCCATCTCCCTGCAAGGCCGCAGTTCATCCAGTGTCATCTCCGGAAGATAGTTGTCACTACGATATTTTCGCTCCGCCGGCGGCAGCGGAGTGTCCAGCATCGCCTCCAACTGGTTGATGTTCTCGTTTGCAAGAAAATGCTCCTTCCATTGAGCATAGACCTTCTCCTCCATAACGGCATCAGGCCTGCCTGTCAAAACCGTTGGGCTCAGTTGGACATTTCTACCGTTTATTTGAACTGCAAATGGTTCATCTGGCTTTTCAAGATGTTCTGCGATCTTCTGCCAGAAGACAGCATCAGGCTTGCGTCCACCATAGTAGAGGTCACCGACGGCTTCCGCCGTCATCGGGCGACCGAAATACTCCGCCAGCTCCTCCGCGCTGCGATGATAGGCTGACGTGGCGCGGAACGCCATCGCCAGGCAAAACAGATAACTGGCGAACACGAGCCCCCACAAGGCAAGGACGCTCCTGCCCCACAGCTTCTTGAAGCTCGTGTTCGAGACGATGGACAGGCTCTTCCCCAGTAGGAGATATGCGGCGATGATGAGCGTAACTCCAGCAAGCGTAAACCAGGCCCAGTCGTTGCCGTAGAGACCAAGCCATTTGGCGACATCCGTGTCCCACAGCTCATGCTCACGAGAGGTATATGCCAGTTCCATGCGCAGGTTCGTCCAAATGATTTCCACGACCCACCCAGCTCCAAATGATGCGGCCAACGCCAGAACGAAGCACATACCTGACGTTCTGTTGTTGAAGCGGAAATGCCAGCGCCTTCCACCCCCATGCCACATAAGAAACAACGCATACACGAAGACCACAAGCGCAAGAATGGCGGGAACCACCACGGCAGTGACATCCCACAGATTACCCGTAAAAAGCCAAAGATTCAGTGCCATGGGGATTCTGTCGCTGTGGAATATCCACACAAGCAGGAACCACGGCAACGTAAACACCAGCGTCACCCCGAAGAACGCCCCCTGCGCGGGTGCGTCCCAGAAGAAGATTTTGCGAAGAAACTGCCTCATATTTCGTTAGATACTCTTGTGTGTCCTTTGGATTTGCTTGTCAATCTATATTATATATATTATACAGCCACAATAAAATAAAGCAAATAATACGGCTTAGCTCACTCACTTACGTTAATATGTGCGAGGCGCTGAAGGAGGAGTAAGATACTGTGCAATTTTGCTCATTTTCCCATGAGGATAGGTGACAGAGCGTCTGTCTCTCTATTTCATTGATTTCTCTAGGCAGTATAATCGCAACGCCACATCAGGGGGTAACGATGGTGCCCTCATCTTCGACGTTGTCTCCTCGCAGCCAGTTTTCGAAAAACGTAGGCAGTTAGCTGCATCCCCCTGTTCCTTTATTGCTATGTTTCTCCATGTATTTTACCTGACTATCCAACTAGGGCGCATGGGGCAGCCTCGTTCTTTGGGCTGTGCTTCGCCAGATGCATCGCCGCTTGGCTAGCTGCGCCTTGGCAGACTTACCATGGAAGACCTATGGATTTCATAATTCCAATTTCTTTAAGAATATTTAAAAGTTCTATTTGCATTTTCAAAAAACCTGCATATATTTTCCTAAAATAAAAGGCAAGGCATTTTAAACATTCAAAAAAGCAGGAAAACAAGAATGGGACTAAAAGACACAGCAGCAAAGAACTTTTTCGGGCGGCCAGATGTCATGGCCAATCTTCTGGACTATGTCCTGTATGGCGGGCAGCCCACTGTACAGACAAGCCAATTGCGGGAGCTCAGTGGGGAACATTACCGAATCGTACAGGACGAAAATGGGAGGTTAAAGACAGACAACCGCTTCAGGGACAAGCTGTTCGAGTACGATACTGGCAATGGAAAGTTGACGGTCGGATTTGAATTCCAGTCGAAAAATGACAAGAACATGGTCATACGCGTCATGCGCTATGACATAAGGCGCATAGAGCAAGCCCTCTCATCTGGTGGGCATGGCCGTATTATCAACCTCGTGCTGAGTTTCGACAGAAAAAGCTCCTGTCTGGCCACCAGCTTGGAGGAGATGTGCGGAAAGGCTCCATCCATCGCTGAAAAATATAGCTACAATTACGGCTTTGTCAGCCTGAACATCTACGACCTGGTGGAAAAATTGGAGTTGTTCTCTTGCAAAGAACTGAAAGAGGTACTAAATTACTTTAAGAACGCCCAGGACAGGGAACATCTTATGAAGGCCATCACGGAAGGGACTCTCAAGGGACGCCTGAGCCGAGACGCGGCTCTGGTATGCGCGGTTTTTCTGGGTTTGGAAATAGACATTGACAACGAAGCGGAGGAAATTGACATGTGCAAGGCTTTCAGAGATTTCAAAAGAGAATGCATTTTGGAAGGCAAGAGGCTCGGCATTGACGAGGGCATCGCCATCGGCGAGGAGAAAGCTCTCCGTTCATTCATTAAAAATCTTCTTGACAAGAGTTTTGGCCTGTTTGATATCTGTGTGCTAACAGGTGCTTCTGAAGAGATGGTGAAAGAGGAAATTGCTCTTGCTGTACAACACTAGTGTTTTTACCCATGGTACAAGCACAAGACAGCACAAACACCAAGTGTCCATATTGAGAGAAGATGTTTTTTCATATCATTGGACGCCTGGCTGGCAGGTTCCCTATTATCTGTATTTGAACAGGAATGTTTCAGGTCCAGAGGTTTCCAACTCGATTGAATCGCATTGATTGTATTCTCGACCGCTGAAGAGTTCCTTGATACTCCCGCACTGTGCAGGGAAATGCAGCACTGTCTTTCCTGGCTCGCAAATGTGGATGGAAACAAGGCTCCCATTCGCATGGACAGGATATGGCTTGTCTGTCCAGAAATGAGCATCTGCGAAACGAAGTATTACATGCATGTCCTTATCTGTCAGCATATTCGGCGCTGGAACATAAACACTGTGATTGCCATAATGAATCTCTTTTCCGCCAAAGGGAAATCCAGTGATTCTCTGGACATTCTCTGGACTCCATTTCCCATTGTGGATGACCCCCGGACCATACAGCCATAGAACGGTCTTGCCTTCCGCCAGACGTTCAATCTTCTCATATTTCCCGTTATCCAAATCAAATGGATGACAGAAGACAAGGAGTTTAACCTTGCTCAAATCCATTTTGCCCAAATCCTTGAAACTCGCAGTCGTATAGGTGCTTCCTGAAAACGCAACCGCCTTGCGGACAGGTGTCAGAAAATCAGCGCATGATGGATGAGAGTCATTGATGTAATACATGTTTTCTGGGTCGCAGACAATGACAACCTCCGATGCATCGGCTGGCGAATAATCGCTTTCCACAGCCCATATTCTTTTGCAAGTCGCCAAAGTCTCCCGCGCGGCATCGCTATCATACCATCCGCCCCACATGTCGAAATGCCATGTACAGCAGCCATGAATCAGATTGTAGCACATCTCCCGTTTCAAGCCTGCGGCAACGGCTTCGGGCGTAGGCCATTCACGTGTCTTTCTGCTCATTATGGAAACTGAACCGCTCTTTCCTGGAGCCTTTGGAAAACGGCTTGTAAAGGTCGTGGTGTCAATTGAATTGCAAATCCTCTTGCCTCTGACGCGAAGCGTCTGCAAGGGGATCATCGCCATGGGCGACCCGCCCATTCCGCGTGCTTCAACACCGTATGATATTGGCGAAAGGGCCATGTCGCACTCTTCGATGTCAAAAAGCCGTTCATATTCCAACTGGCACCAGGAAGCCTTGGAAAACGCCCCGTTCAGTTCAAAGATGTAACCATACGTTATTCCAAGTTTTATGTCTTGTGGCAGCACCTCCCGCGCTTTTTTCATAAACAACGCAACGGTTTCCAAGGACATTTCAGAATTGAACTTCCAATAGTCCAAGGCATCCGCGTTTTTTTCTGGTGTACGCAGCAAACCATCGGATTCAGGGACGCCAGCGTATCTTTCCCTGAAGCCAGGAATATCGCATAGTGGCTTTCCATGACGCTTGCGCCATTCATCCCACGCCCGTCGCCGTGAAATGCTTTCCGTGCCAAGCGAATGGTCAAACCATTCCGTCGTAAAGCCGCCCATAATAAAGAAAGTCAAGAATCTTCCAGGAAAAGCATCGACGGCGTGCCTGAGTACAGCCTGGAGATAATGGACGACATCATCCCTGTACTCCTGATTTGCCGCAACCCTGCCAAACTCCTTAAAGGGGTCATGTCGCTCGCTGTAATTCCCCCTGCGCAGCCACCAGGCGGGTGGATTCAAGTCAAGCACAATATTGAGTTTCGCATCTGGCACGGCCTCCAGCGTCTCATTCACCATTTTGTCAAAAAGAGTGAAATCGTACTCTCTCTCCCATATCCACGTCGGCTGGAAACGCGTATAAGGCTCCCCCATGAAATTGGTGCTGTTCGAGACCATGAGCGTTATCTCGTTGATGCCTAGCCCGGACATGGTTTTCATGGTCTCATACTCAGGCTCGAATGAACGGTATCCGAAAAAACGATGAGAAGAGCAATTGGACATGTGGAATAACCTCCGTAGGGTAATGATAGAGGTGATATCAAACTAGCGCAAGCACTAGTTTTGATATCACCTCAGCAATGGATTACATTTTTGCTCCTCTTCTGAATCGTTGCATTGCGCTGGCTTTGCCAACTAATCGCGGTCTGGACCGAGCTTGCCGTATGACCAGTAGCTTCCCTGGGGCATGGTGGTGTCCTCGGGGAGGATGTCAGGCTTGAATGTCTTGCTCATGGCGATGAGTTCATCTCGAATGCGTTCGCCTGCATCAATGCAGAGGCAGCTGTATGCGGTGAGCACGGTTTCATAGCCGCCGCCCGTCTTCGGGTCAAAGGCCTCTGAGGTGGGAACATATCCCACGCAGTCGTTGGCGAGCTCGACGGTCATGGTCTTGGCAAATGGCGAAGCCGCCTTGATTTCAAGCGACAGCGAGGTGAAGTACTCTGCGGGATTCGAGAGGAACAGCGCGTCGCCAATCTGGATTGCCGTCAGTCGCACGCCTTTGTCGGGCTGAAGGCGCTGGAGTTCCGACTCGAAAAGGCGCTCTCTTGCAAAGACCGCCGCTGTGTTTGCGGGGTCGGCACGATGCTCCTCAACAATCTTCCAGGCCTCCTCGACGGATCCCTTGCGTGGCACGCGCCTGGGCACGGGCAGGATGCGGTCTTCGAATGCGAGGGTCGGGTTGGATTGCTTCGGCATGGCGATAAGCTCCTTCGCGGCCTCCGCAGCCACGCGGAAGCCAAGGCGCTTGGCAATGTCCAGGCCAAAGTCCCGTGTGCGGCTCTGGTTGTTCACCTGCGTGACATCACCGCAGGGGCCGTTCAGCACGACAACGCCGGCATCTTCGCCGAACAGCTTTTGAATCGTCTCTTCGACATAGTAGGGCCAGTCGCCATGGGAGTTTGATTTGCTGTACGTCGTGCCGTGGCAGCAGAAGTTGACCAGTGCGCCGATGAGCGAGCCGTCTTCGCGCCAGGCACCCACGACGCCGACCATCGGGTCGAGCTTGCCAGCGGGACCCACGATGTCGGGGTTCATTTTGCCTGGATGCGAGTAGGCGCGTCCATCCTTGCAGAAGAGTCGGCGCGGGAAGGTGTATCCAGACTCTTCGCCTTTGCCAGTGTTGATGAGGGCATCTTCCACTCTGGAGCATGCCATGTATATCGCAGTCGCGGTTTGCCGTGCGGTGAAATCCACGAACCAGGCGTCGGGCGCTGCCGTGTATTTGGTGAGTTCGACGACCTCGGGGGCCATCTTGTCGAGCATGTCAGCCTGTAGGAAGGAGGAGACGGCTGCGCCTGAATGGGTGTGGGTGGCGGAGATGATGAAGCTGTCAAGCTTCTGCCCCTTCATTTTCTCATAGTAGGAGAGGGCCAAGTCAATGGTGGGGCGACCGATTGAGCAGCAATCGACTACGGCAAAGGCGACGCGTCCTGCATC
>JAFTAC010000433.1 GCA_017458805.1 Victivallales bacterium
CTCCCAGACGACCGCATCCACGGGTGTCGCCTTGCGCAGGCGTCCCCAGGTACGGCTCGGGAACCAGGAACCATCCAGCGTATAGAAGAGACGTTCGCCCGAAGGGCAGGTGACCCCCAGATGGGCGGACAGCTCCCCTGGCACCTCCAGCGCATGGTTCGCCGCATAGCTCTCAAATGCATAACCGTTGCACTCAAAGCTGTCGCCTGGCAGATACCCTGTCAGCTTAAGCCGTGCCGATGCCTCCGACGATGGCTGCGAACGCTCAATCGCCTTTGTATTGACGTGGATGACCAACGGTGGCAGCGATGCATCGCGCAGCAACGCCAGCTCCTCGATGGTCGTCATGTCAAAATGGTCACCATGTGGGTGGCTGATGACGATGTCCGTGATTTTATCGACATCCACGTGGAACTCGCGTACAGCGTCCAAGCTCATCGCGTTGAAGTCGATAAGGATGGCATCATCCAGCAGCATCGATGAAAAACGCCGTCCGCCATTGGACTGTGCGCCTGGGTTCGGCCAGTCCGCCGCCCCCGTACCTAAAAACAAAAGTCGCATTGAATACTCCTATCTGATAGCTTCTAGAGACTTTAGAATTCTCGAGATTCTAGAGGTTCTAGTAAAAAAGGCCGCCATGCTAATAAAAGCACAGCGGCCTGCCTAGGTCAATCAACCTCAATGGAGTCTCGTGCTATTATGCGCGGGCTTCCATCGCCTGTTTGACGATCTGCTCGAACGCGGGCGCGTCATTGACAGCGAGGTCAGCGAGGAGCTTGCGGTTGATTTCGATGCCAGCCTTGTTCAGGCCATCAATGAGCCAGCTGTACTTGGAGCCAAGTGCGCGGCAGGCAGCGTTGATGCGCTGGGTCCAAAGGGCACGGTACTGTTGTTTCTTTTCCTTGCGGCCAATGTAAGCGTTCTTCATGGCGCGGTCAACTGCCCCGTATGCCATACGGATCAGTTTGCTACGATTGCCACGGAAGCCCTTAGCCTGTTCCAGAACTCTCTTGCGGCGCTTGCGCGACGCAACTGCACATGTTGTCCTTGCCATAGTATCTTTTCCTCAAGTGGTTAAACGTTGAACTACGCTACTCTCCCGTGTCGAATTAGAGGCCGTAGGGCAGTGAAGCCTTGAGGCGTCTGATTTCGCTGGCCTTGACGCCAGTTGCCTGGCCGAGGCGGCGTTTGCGTTTTGCACTCTTCTTGGTAAGGATGTGCCTACCATAGGCACAATTGTGCATGAATTTACCAGTGCCCGTCTCCTTGAATCTCTTGGCGGCGGCCTTTCTTGTCTTCATCTTAGGCATTGCGGTACTTGTCCTTTTGAATTTTGGGTTGTGAAGCAACTCCGTTACTGTCAATGGACCCTTGTGTTCGGTTCAGGGCATTGCGCAGTCGTATCCGCGTGGAGCCGCTTGCGGTTAATGCCACCCGCAATCGACAGCCGCTGCAAACGTTCAGCATCCATTTGCAACAGCCATCGGCAAGTGGCGGCTTGCAGGTCTTTTGGAAAAGACCCTATTTGGAAAAGGCGATCAGACTATTTCGCGTTGTCGTTTGGAGCCTGTTCGGCCTGTTCCGTCGTTTTCTTCTTCTTTGTGTTGGGTGCAAAGGTCATCTGGCAGTTCTTGCCCAGAAGCTTTGCGGGTGAATCGATGACGCCATTGTCGCCAATGGCCTCGATGATGCGCTGAATCAGGAGTTCGCCCAAGTCAGTGTGGCTCATCTCGCGTCCACGGTATGTCAACACAAATCTTACTTTATCACCTCTTTGCAAAAATTCAATCGAGTGATTGATTTTTGTCTTGAAATCATTGTCGTCAATGTGCAGATGAAACTTGATTTCCTTAATCTTCTGGACAACCTGCTTCTTCTTCGCGTCGCGTTGGCGCTTGTCCTCCTGGTACTGGTACTTGCCGAAATCCATAATGCGGCAGACAGGCGGGTCGGCCTTGGCGGTCATTTCCACCAAATCCAATCCCTGGCTTTCCGCTTTAGCAAGCGCATCCTCAAACGAAAAAATGCCGAGCTGCGCATTGGTGTCGGAAATCAGACGAACCGTCTTTCCACGGTATTGACGGTCCCCGCTTTTTAGTTGGCGTGCGATAAGAGTATCTCCTCTATTGTGTTTCTTTGAACAGGCTGGAAAGGCCCTACGGCAACCTACCGTAATGGGAAAGGCTTCAGCCTCTCGCCGAGAAAACCTTTCCAAGTCTGCGTCACATATATATTATAATCACAAATCCGTTTGTTGCAATAGCCAATGAGCGATTTTTTTAGAGACTCGGCACTGAAGTGCCGAGCACAGGACAGGTGCCCCGCGCCAAAGCACGGGGCGCAGGACAGGTGCCCCGCGCTAAAGTGCCGAGCACAGGACAGGTGCCCCGCGCCAAAGCACGGGGCGCAGGACAGGCGAACTTCAGATCTTGTCGGCAATCTCCTGCTTGATACGGGCGAGGAATTCTTCGAACTTGCAGGCACCCTCTTCGCCTTTGGCACGGCTGCGGACAGCCACTTCGCCAGCGGCCTCCTCGCGTTCGCCGACCACCAGCAGGAACGGGATGCGCTGGTTGCGGGCACGGCGGATCTTGCCGCCGATGGTGTCAGCTGCATCATCCACAGAGTAGCGGATGCGGTTCGCCTTGAGCTGGGCCGCCAACTTGTCTGCGTATGCCACAAACTTCTCGCTGATGGGGAGGATGCGCACCTGCTCGGGGGCCAGCCACACGGGGAATGCGCCTGCGTAGTGCTCGACCAGGATGCCGAAGAAGCGCTCCAGGGAGCCCAGCAGAGCGCGGTGGACCATGAACGGACGATGCTTGAGACCGTCCTGTCCGACATAGGTCATGTCGAAGCGCTCGGGGAGGTTGAAGTCGAACTGGATGGTGCTGGTCTGCCATTCGCGGCCCAACGCGTCCTTAATCTTCAGGTCGATTTTCGGGCCGTAGAAGGCACCGCCGCCTTCATCGACTTCGCACTGGATGCCTTCTGCCTTGACGGCCTTCTCCAAAGAGACGAGGGCCTTCTGCCAGGAGGCGTCGTCGCCGACGGCCTTCGCGGGCTTGGTGGCGAGATATGCCTTGATGTCCTTGAAGCCAAAGGATTTCCACATGAACATCGAGAAGCGCAGCACTTCGCGGATTTCGTCTTCAATCTGCTCCTGTGCGCAGATGATGTGCGCATCGTCCTGCGTGAAGCCGCGGACGCGCATGAGACCGTGCAGGCTGCCAGAGTTCTCGTAGCGATAGACGGTGCCAAGCTCAGCCCAGCGGGCAGGCAGGTCGCGGTAGGAGCGGGGGCGTTCCTTGTAGATCATGATGTGGAACGGGCAGTTCATCGGCTTGACATAGTAGGGGTCGCCGTCGATGTCCATGCTGGAGTACATGCCGTCGCGGTAGAAGTCCAGATGGCCGCTGGTCTGCCAGAGGAAGGCGCGCCCGACATGCGGGGTATAGACCAGCTCGTAGCCGTTCTCGTAGTGGGCCTGCTTCCAGAAGGTCTCTATTTCGTGGCGGATGCGGGCGCCGTTGGGATGCCAGCAGATGAGGCCAGGGCCGATTTCCTCATGGGTGCTGAAGAGCTCCAGCTCCTGCCCGATCTTGCGGTGGTCGCGCTTCTTGGCTTCCTCGATGCGGGTGAGGTACTCCTGAAGTTCCTCTTTTGTCGCGAACGCCGTGCCGTAGATACGCTGCAGCATCGGGTTCTTCTCGTTGCCGCGGAAATAGGAACCCGCGATGGACATCAGCTTGATGGCGCCGATCTGGGAGGTGTTCTCGATATGGGGCCCACGGCAGAGGTCGGTGAAGTCGCCTACCTTGTAGAGGGAGACCACCTCGCCTTCTGGGATGTCGTCCAGACGGGAGAGCTTGAAGGTTTGCCCGCGCTCCTCGAAGAACTTGCGGGCCTCCTCGCGGGAGACTTCCATGCGCTCGAAGGGGAGATGGCGACCGA
>JAFTAC010000044.1 GCA_017458805.1 Victivallales bacterium
GGACGGGCCTTTTGCGTCATGCTCTTGCGAGATTACGCGCGCTTGCGCTTGAGGGCAAGACCCGCAATGCCGAGGAGCATCAGCAGACCAGAGGTCGGCTCCGGAACGGACTGCCACGCACCAGCATTGGCGGTGGAGAAGCCTGTCCACCCACCGGCAAAGCCAGAGCCATCCGAGAAGTTTAGGCTCGTGTCTCCAGTCGCTTGTGTTGTGAACTTCGCAATCTCGGACTTCGCCTCATAGCCAGCAGTCGTAATGACGATCTGGGCGTAGTAGTCCTTGTTTGCTGTGAATCCATCGACTACGCCAGAGTACTTGGAACCCGTGCCAGATTCTCCAGACGAAAGATCGCCTGTCAACCCTGTCACAGCCTCTGACCCGGCGGCATCGGAAAAGAAGTTGATTGTGACGAGATAATCCGTCGCACCCTTTCCGACTTTAGTAGTACCATCCGTTTTGTAGACAGCACCAGACGCCCATTTAACTGAGGCGGCATTGCAAACAACAGCGGCTGCTATCGCTGCAAGCATTATCATTAACTTCTTCATCAGTTTATCCTTTTTCGTTTTCAGCACGGCACACTATGCACCGTACAAATTGTTAGAGAGCGGAGGGGAACGTCAGCTTCACTTTCTTGTAGCCGAAGTTACCGAGCATAGCAGAACCAGCGGCCCAAATCTCGTCGTTAGCCGAGCCGTCTTCCTCGCCCTCCTTGCCAGCAAACCACCAGCCGACGGCAGCGCCATCACCCTCAAAATCCTCTGCGTCCCATTCAGGCGTAACATAGGTATAGCGGGTTACAGTCGCAGCGTTGACGGTGCTGAGCACCTGAAGAATTTCAGTGTCATACTGGAATCCTTCGCACGCAACATCTCCAAGCTTAACGTCTTTCGGGAGCGGATTGGCAATCATTGGAGAAACCTTGCCAGTCAGGTCAATTTCAGTAGCGCCAGCAAGGACCTCGCCGGAATAAGTCAACTTGACTTTCTTGTAGCCGAAGTTACCAAGAAAGCCCTGCCCAGGGTTGAAAGCAACATCTGCTGCAGAGCCATCCTCCTCGCCTTCTTTCCCAGCAATCCACCAACCAACTGCCGCGCCATCTCCTTCAAAGTCCTCCTCGTCCCACTCTGGGGTGACATAAGTGTAGCGCGCGATGGTGGCTGCATTGTCGGTGCTAAGAACCTGAAGAATCTCCGTGTCGTACTGGAATCCTTCAACAGTGATGTCGCCTAGCTTGAATGTCTCTGCGCCAACACCAGCGAAAGTTGCGCCAATGGAGGGCGAGACCTGGCCTGTCAAATCCTGGTTCTGATAGCCCACAATGTTGGGTTCGCGTCGGCTTCCTTGGAAACCTCGATTGTCTGCACCCGCCGTGTGCAGGGCAAGTGCAGACAAGTGAAGCGCAGGAGGCTAGATCTCGGCGAGGATTCGGGTGCGGGTGGCGGCGTACTCCTCCTTGGAAAGGAGCCCTTTGGCAAAGTAGCGGGCAAGCCGTGCGAGGCGGGCAGGAACGCTGCCGCGCCTCGCGGGAGATGGGGGATGAGGGATGGGGGATGAGGAAGCATCGGTCGCAGAGGACTGCGACCCTCCCACTGCCACGTCTTCCCGCTTCCCTTTCCCATCCCCATTCCCCGTTCCCCATTCCCCATGCCCGACAGCAGGGATGGCTTCGACAGCCCTGCGGAGGGCATCGAGATTCTCGTGGTAGTAGTGTCGGGTCATCGCCGTCGAACAATGCCCCACGATGGACTGGACAACCGGCAGCGGGACGCCGGCATTGGCCGACAGGGACACGAAGGTGTGCCTGAGGCTGTGGAACGAGGCGACGACGCTCTTCCTGCTGCGCCCCTCCATCCGCACGGACATCGTGATGTTCGCTGCAATGAATATCCGCCTAAGCGTGTCATCCAGCAACCAGTTCCGATTGATGTACAAATCAGCGACCTTGGGATTGATGAACCCACCGTTCCCCATTCCCACACATGGCCGCCTGCAGCTCTGCGAGCAATGAAGCGTGAATTGGTATCGTGACCGGCTTGCCATGCGCATGCTTCTTCGTCTTCTCCGGGATCACCTGGATGACCTGCCGCTCTATGTTTACGTTGTCCCATGTGAGGCGGCAGCAATCCCCCAGTCGAAGCCCCGTGTAGATTCCAGTCATGAACAGGAGCTTCCACTCCGCACCGACCTTTGCGGCGGCGGCGTAGAGCCTTTCCACTTCGTCGACGGTGAGTTCCCGGCGGCTGACCGAATCGTCTGCTCGAAGGCACACCCCCGCCCAGGGGTCGTGCGTGACGCCCGCCTTGTCCGCCAGCAGACGGAACACCTCCCTCAGAGCGCACACGTGGTTGTTGTAGGTGGTCGCCGCATGGTGGCAGCGGAACTGCGCGAGGTATTCCGCGACGGATTCCTCGGTCACCTGCGCCAGGTCTCCAATCTCGATGTGGTTGCGTTCCATCCATCGGGCGAAAACCATCCACACGGTTCGCTTCGA
>JAFTAC010000434.1 GCA_017458805.1 Victivallales bacterium
ACCCGACGGATGGGAAGATGTTGGATTTTTATCATGACGACTCCTTTTTTTATAGCTAACAAAATATTGCTGTTTTTATTTTTCCTAATTAGCTTCGTTTTCTCAATAAAAACAAGTACTCTTTGACATGAAGGTCGCGTTCATTCAGATTGCGACTTCCTCTGAAGGCATTGTAATCGACAGACATAACCTTAAGCTCTCCCAGAGAGGACAAATGCTTGACCAGCTCCTCATAATGAACAAACCCTTCGGAGTTGTATGAGAGAAGGATGTATTTTGCCCGCAAGCTCTCTATTAGATTGAATAATGTCTCTTGGGCGTTGATTTTCTGGTTATATGGCGAGTGATTCCATCCTGGTGGGATGCCCGAGACAGAGGAGATGCCATCGGGACGTTGATAGTTTAGTATCAGATTGAGCATGAAGTAGTTGGAACCATACGGATGCTGGTTGTAAGGCGGGTCGAGATAGGTCAGGTCAACCTCCTGCGGCATCTCCAAAGCCGCCTGCAAGGCATCCTTTTGGGTAATGACGACATCGCACTCGAAATTGGAGAAGACAGGGAGTTGTAGCTCGATATTTCCCAGAATACGGGTCAGCGCATTTCGCCCTGTCCCGCCATATTGCCCGATTCCCTCCTTGTTTTTGTAAAACCCTTTGAACACACCAGAGGTGTTGTTGTGGACACTTGCACCGTAAATCAACGGGGCTAGAAAGAAACTCTGTATTTTTTCAGGGAGTAACGCAATCTCCTCCCTTGCCGTGTCGATGTACTGCGCATTTCGCCGCGTGTAGAAGACCCGTTCGCCTTTCTGGATGTTTTGTTCATCTTTCGGCGCGTACAGCTCCGTGATGAAACCGCTATGCCAGTTCTCCTGAATCCGTCGTTTCAAATCTTCAAGTCTTGTTTTCAGCTCGCGTTCATCAATAGTGCTCTTGTTCGTCAGATAGCACTGGTTGCAAAGCGCACTATACGTCTCCAAATCATTGACATAAAGGAAGCTCGCAAATTGTTTGAAGAAGCGGGAAACCACCCCTGAACCAGAAAAAACGTCAAAGAACGAGAGCTTCTGCCTCTTTAGTTCCCCCTGAACAATGCGCACGGCCTTGCCAATCAGCGGGAGCAAAGAACGCTTGTTCCCAAGGTACGTAATAATCTGTTCACTCAGAAAACGCGGATTCTCTTCCGCATCCCTTTTTTGTTCAGATAAGGGGCTATGCGACGCTTCATCCTCCATAATGCGATTATGGGAAGCCCATGTCGGGTGCGTCATGGGCTTCCCTGGGAATCGTTAATGATTCAAACGTCGCTTATTACAGTCCCATCTTTTCGCGCATGTTGTAGATGCTGCGCTCCAGGCTGTCGAAGGCGTCCATGTCGCCGCGGTCGCGCTCGACGATGTACCACTTGACGCCCGCATAGCGGCAGGCCTCGACAATGCTCGGCCAGTTCAGGTTGCCGTCGCCGATTTCGCACATCTTTGTGGTGCGGTCGGGGTTCTTCGTCAGGTCCTTGAAGTGGACGCCAGGCAGACGCCCTGCGACGCGCTTGATGTAGGCAGTCGGGTCGCCGCCGCCGTCCGCCACCCAGTAGGTGTCAATCTCCATCCAGATGGACGGGTCGAGCATGTTGATGAGCATGTCGATGGGGCGGAAGCCCTCGGCAGGCGCGAACTCATGGCTGTGGTTGTGGTAGCCGATGGTCATGCCTGTGCCCTTGAACTTCTCGGCGACGGCATTGTAGCGGGCGATGAAGTCAAGCCACAGTTGGCGTGTCCACGCTTCCTTCGGGAAGAAGCCGCCGATGGCCGTGTATTTGCAGCCTAGGATGTTATGCTCTTCGACAACCGCTTCTGTTTCGTTTTCCATGCGGTCAATCGGAATGTGGGTGGCGCAGCAGACCAGCCCCTCGCCATCCAGAATCTTGCGCATTTCATGCGGGTCAATCGGCCCCATGCCAGACATCTGAATGCCGTCGTAACCCATCTTCTTGACGCGTGCGCAGGCAACGGCTATCTCAGCAGGTGTCTTGCAGAATTCACGCAGCGTGTACATTTGTGCAGCGATTAGTGCCATGTTCAGTCTCCTTGTGTATGGTTGTACCCAAAAGCGCGCCACCCAATGATGGCACACAACTAAAATGTAACGACTAAGCGGAAGAAGTCAAACGTGAGCAGACGTTTTTCACGCCGCTTGCGCAGTGGGCACAGGACAGGTGGCACTCCAGCTGTCCTGTGCGCGGGGCGTTAGCTCTGCGGCCCTATGCACGGTGCTTGCCCATGGCGCAGAGGAACTCGTGCGGCGTGGTGGCAGCGCGTTCTGCCAGC
Organism: Victivallales bacterium; assembly: GCA_017458805.1. Classification (GTDB taxonomy): domain Bacteria; phylum Verrucomicrobiota; class Lentisphaeria; order Oligosphaerales; family Oligosphaeraceae; genus RGIG3456. The sequence continues at coordinate 2,327 of JAFTAC010000434.1, forward strand.
TTGGCGATGGTGATGCGCTCTGCGCCCTGGCAGCCCATGAAGACCGCCTCGTCGCCGATGGCGGTCTCGGGGATGTCCGTGACGTCCAGCATGGTCATGCTCATGCAGATGGTGCCGAGGATTGGGGCTCGCCGACCGTGTACCAGAGCGGCTCCCTTGTTGCTCATGGAGCGCAGGAAGCCATCTTCATAACCAAGTGGCGCCACCGCGACACGGCTATTCCGCGTCAGCGTGCGCACGCAGTTGTAGGAGATGCTTGCACCAGCGGGGATGGTCTTCAGCGAGACTAGTTG
>JAFTAC010000435.1 GCA_017458805.1 Victivallales bacterium
CAAGCACCAATCACTAATGACTAGCCACTAACCACTAACCACTAACCACTAACCACCAACCACCAAGCACCAATCACTAATGACTAGCCACTAACCACCAACCACTAACCACCAAGCACCAATCACTAATGACTAGCCACTAGCCACCAATCACTAACCACTAACCACTAACCACTAACCACTAACCACTAACCACTAACCACTAATCACTTCTATGAAAAAGAGACAGACAACAAGTTTTGATGCAGAGAATGCGGGGCAGTTTGGCGATGTTCTTACCAGCAGGCCGACGCTACGCAAGCCCGTGGTAGGTGTGTTGGGGCTGGGCTACTTCGAGTACTGGCGGATGTATCCCGCTCTGGACGCGATGGTTGAACGCGACTTGAAGGGGGCTGTGGGACGTTTGAAAAAAGCCTTGCCCGATGCGGAGGTGCTTTACCCTGGGATGGTCGATACCCTGGACCGTGCGCAGGAGGCGGGCGAGGCATTCCGACAGGCCAACGTGGAGGTGCTTGTGGTCATCGCAGGCACCTACCTGCCTGACTTCATCACGCTGCACACCATCAACGTCTGCACATTCCGTCCGCAGGTGATTCTCTTCAACACCCAGACAGGAAGCGACGTGAACCCCAAGGACACCTACATCGACACCATGCGGAATTCCGCCTTGATTGCAACCACGCAGCTTTCAGGCAGCTTCCGCAAGATGGGGCTGGAGTACGACGTGGTGGTCGGTGAAATCACCGAGCCAGAGCCATACAAAGAGATAGCGCAGCAGGTTGCCGCCCTGTCGGCTGTGCGCCGTCTGCGCAACTCCACCTTCGGCCTTGTGGGGCATGTCTTCCGCGGGATGTACGACCTTGAGTTCGACCGTTCAAAGGTGAAGGGCTATCTGGGCCCCGAAATCATGACCATCCAGGCGGAGCACCTCATCGACCTCTGGAAGCAGGTGCCTGCAACAGATGTTCAGCGTAGTGCGAAAAAGCTGCTGAAGCGCTTCCGCAGTCGAAACGTCACCGTGGAGGACGTGGAGAAGTCCGTTCGGCTTGGACTGGCCATGCGGGCCCTTTACAAGAAGTACAACCTGGACGGCCTGTGCTTCCTCGGCCAGCACTATCTCGAAAAGATGACAGGAGCCCCCGCCCGCATGGGAGCCTCCCTTCTGATGGAAGAGGATGGCTTCCCCGTCGCATGCGAAGGGGACGTGGGCGGACTCGTCATGATGGAACTCATGCGCTCCTTTACGGGCAACATGCCGCTTCAGGCGGAGTGGGGGCAGTTCGACATGAAGAACAATGCCCTCTTCATGCTCGGCCACGGCATCGGCGTCCCTGCGCTGGCTGCTTCCGAGAAGGTCATCACCTTGACGGGCTCACCCGAGGAGTGGGGCTTCTCTGGCGGCGGGCTCAACTACGAGCTCATTATGAAGCCAGGAGTTGTCACCTTCGGCCATGTGCTTAACTTCGGAACATCATACCGCATGTTGATTTGCAAGGGCGAGTCCATCGACTACCCTGCCCTGCCCTGCAACGAACTCCACGCCATGGTTAAGCTTGAGAAGCCTGTCAATGAGTTCTTGACAGAGCTGATTTCCAGTGGCGTGGCCCACCATTCCATCATCGTCCACGGCGACTGTGTGCGCCAGCTGGAGCAGACCGCAAAGCAGATGCGAATCGAGGTGCTTGAACTATGACATGGCTATCTGAAAATCTGCGGATATTCAAACGCATTGCCGAGGGCAAGGTGGTCCATGTGCTGGCCCTTGGCAGCTCCAACACGGAGCATTTTATGGTGGGCGCCCACTGGTTCGACTACGTGGGCATGGGGCTGATGCACAAGTACCGCAAATGGACAGAAGACAGGCTGTCGGTCGCCACCACGGCGCTTTGCCTCAATGCGGGCACCAGCAATCACACCACAGGCGAGCTTCTGGCAAGGTTCGACAGGGATGTGGCCCCCTTCAAGCCCGATTTGGTCATCGTGACAGCGGGCATAAACGACGCCAATCCAAGCAGAAACGTGTCGCAGCAGCAGTTCCGCAGGAATCTTGAGGAGATACGCAATCGGGTCCACAGCCTGGATGGGGACGTGCTTTTCCAGACCTACTACGCATGCGACATAGAACGGCTTGCGGAAAAGAACCCTGGCTGGGCAGCCAATTACGTGCCCTACACGGACATCGTCAGGGAGGTGGCTGGCGACTACCTCAATGACAACTTTACCCGCTGGGAACGTCTGCGGAAGTATGACGTGACCACCTTCAGACTGCTGATGCGCGACCCGCTGCATCTGAATCCAATCGGCAACGCCGTGATTGGACTCGACCTTGTGCGGCTCCTTGACCTGAAGCTGCCAGAAGAAAACCTGCCGTGGATTTGCGGCGGCGTCTTCGCCAGAGAATGCATGGACTTATTGGAGAAGGAGTAGGAGAAACAATGAAGCGCATATTGGTTTTGTCGGCGCATCCTGACGATGCGGTCTCGACGATGGGCGGCACCATCCGCAATTTCGTGAGGAATGGCGATGAGGTCACGGTTTTCGCGTTCGGAAACGGTGACGAAGACTATCAGGAGCCTGGTGGCAGCGAGGAGGCCGTGCGCCGCTACAAGGCCCACGCCTTGAAGGCATACGAGCTTCTTGGTGCTACATTGGACTGCCTGTGGCTGCCCGACTTCGAGGACTTCCAGACGCGGGAGCTCTACCGCGAGTGCATCCGTGCAATACGCAAATACCGCCCTGACATCGTCTTCGCCCATTACTGGGGGGAGTACTTCCAGCATCATGGGATGGCCACGATATCGCGCGACGCCTGGAACCAGGCGCAATGGGCCTGTTCCGCCGACCTTGGCAAACCCTGGGCGCCAGCCAAATACTACCACTTCTGCGGAAAGGACGGACTTGGAGAGACAACCCATATCGTTGATATCAGCGATACTTTCGAGGAGAAGATGCGCGCTGTCGCCGCCTTCTCTTTCGAGTTCGGCGATGCCTACAAGCCCGATGAGGCTCTGATGATTGAAAACGCCTTCGTGGGAAGCAAAATCGGCGTTAAATACGGCGAGGCTTTCCAGCGCTCGTTCTACTTCCCAGAGGCCGTAAAAAGCATCGAAACGCTTTTCTAACGAGGTAATTTCAGTTTTGAAATAAGCTCTATCACCTCCCGAAAGATGAAGCGAGAAAAAGAGACATCATCTCAACGGCAGCCATCAGGGCACAAGCCAGAGGAGTTAAGCGAAAAGGCCTTTCTTTTCGACTACCACGATGCGTTCTATAAAATCTTCCATCTTCCGCTGGATTGGATTCCGACCGACAACAGCACCTTTACAATCTGCGGAAAATCCCACTGCAATGTCCTGTGCAATTGCATTATGGAATCGGAAGAGGGGATGCGCCTTTGCAGCGAATTATTGGAAAAGCGGGTTGAGACGGCTCGCCGCACAGGAAAACCCGTCGTGACCTCCTGTCACGCGGGCTTCTACGACGCCGTCATCCCCATCACCATCAACAATGTCTATCTTGGAAGCCTCTGCCTTGGGCAGTTCCTGAAAAGCAAACCGACTGCACGCCAAATCCAGCAGGTGAAAAAACGGCTTGACTTCCTGAAACTGCGCCCAGGTGCACTGGAACGCTTCTACAAGGAGACGCGCATTCTAGGCAAATCGGAGCTTGAAGGGCTGATTGAATTGTTGCAGATGCTAGGCAGCTACATCTGCGAAACATACAACCACCGCCAGTTCCTGGCCTCCTTCCAGCAGAGCGACCCCATCACGGAGGCCACCAAATACATACAGAACCACTATGCGCAAAGCATCACGATTGACGGACTGGCGCACGTAGTCTGCATGAGCAAAAGCAATTTCATTCACCGCTTTTCAGAACAGGTGGGGTATTCGCCGCTGGTCTATCTGAACCGCTACCGCATCAGCCAGGCATGTGAAATGCTTCAGAAAAGCAAAATGACCATCGCACTGGTTGCCGAAGCATGCGGATTCTCCAACATCACCCACTTCAACCGCCTCTTCAAACGCTACATGGGGGAAACACCCATGGAGTATAGGAACCGCTCAACTTCTAATCCCTAGCCGCTTTAGCGGCAGGGGGTTCGGGGGGCAAGCCCCCCGTCGCTTGTAAGTCGTCTGGCCACTAACCCCTAATCCCTAGCCACTAGCCACTAAATCCACTTGTGCTTGGGGTATCGGCGTGCGAGTTCCGTGCGGATTTTGGGGTAGAGGACATTCCAGAAGTTGGCGAGGTCGTCGGTGATTTGCACAGTGCGAAAGTTGGGGGCCAGGATGTCGAAGAGTATTTTCACGCGGCCAGCGGCAATCACAGGGCTCTCCTTCACGTCGTAGAAGTCCTGTATCTTGCCACGCCCCCTGGGGGCCTGCCCGACGGCATAGTCGATTTTCATGCGGTGGCCATTGGGGAAGTGCAGAAACGCAGGCGCCATCTTATCGACGAACTGCTGCTGCTCGTAGGTCAAAAGCTGCTTGACAAAGGGCAGGCACTCCTTGTTCTTCAAGGCACGGACGGTGTACTCCCCTTCGCAGATGAAATGCAGCACCTTCTGGATGCCAGCTGCGTCATAGATCGGCAGATGCTCCTCTGGGAATACGGAAGCCACCCAGTTGACGCGCTGAATCCAGCGTTCCACGTCGTCATCCCATTTGGGCAGGTTCGGCTTGGTGATTTCGCCGTTGAAAATCTGCGCAGCCAGAATCTCAGCGGCCTTTTCGGGGTCGGCGTCGTTGCGGATTTTCTCCTCCAGGCATAGCCCAAGGCAGTTTAGGGCCCGTCGCCGCATCACCTGCTGCTTGGCATCGTCCCAGAAGACCTCATCAATGTCCTCCCAGGCATCGGGGAAGAAGTCGAGCAGCCAATCCTCCTTAATTGCGCTTGCCAGCGACAGCACCAGCTTGGTGGAGGGACCTCCGCTTCCCGCCACCTCGCGTATCTCTCCAGCGATGAACAGCGGCTCGCTGCGCACAACGCTCTCGGCAGCCAGTTCGCCACGCTTGCCGTTGGGCAGGAAGCAGACCAGCGTCCCTTCGTCCCGACGACGCGCCAGACGGTCTGGGAAGGCGCGCAGAAGGCACTTGAGCAAGTTTTCCTCGGGTGTGTCTGAATTATCCTTCTCCCATCCATAACGTCGCCCCAGCGAGCAATAGTCCTCGGCGGCACGGCAGACATCTCGTGCGGCCCCTGGGTTCACGCCCAATGTGCGGCAGTAATCAACGTCAAAGTGCTGCGAACGCGCCTCCTTTGCCAGGTCGATGTAGCTCAGGAAGTCGGATGGCAGCAGCTTCTCCTCCTTTGCTTTCTTTTTCGCAGCATACCTGCGTTCACGGCTGACCGCCCTTGGACTGCTGCCAGCCGTGACAAGCGTGCGTTCAGAGAGGATGGCCGCCGCCCACGCACATAGCTGGAAGCAGCCATTCTCTGCGCCCATCCACATCAGAAGCGTCAAGCGCGGGTGCGCAGGAAAAGCGTGCAGTTTGCGGCCCAGTTCGGTCAAGCCGCCGCCATGCGGCTTCAAGTAACCTAGCTCCTCCAGCATGGTCACCGCCCCTTCCAGCATCTTCTGCGGCGGGGCCTCGAACCATGGAAACTCGGCAGGCCGATTGTAGCCGAATGCGCTGACCGCCAGCGCGGCGTCCGCCAAATCCACGCGCTGGATTTCAGGCAGCGTGCGGGAATTCTTTGCGCTGTGGTCGATCCACGTCCACAGGCGACGGCAGGTGCCAGGCCCTTCGCGCCCTGCACGGCCTGCTCGCTGGTCGGCGGAATCCCTGGCTATGGGGATGGTATCCAGTGAATCCACGCCGCGCACAGGGTCATAGCGGTTGATGCGCGCGTAGCCGCTGTCGATGACATGGCGCACGCCTGGGATGGTCAGCGACGTCTCCGCGATGTTCGTGGCGACAATCACCTTGCGCTTTGCACTCGGCTCCATCACGCGACGCTGCTCATTCGGCGGCAGGTCGCCATAAAGCGGCAGTATTTCCAGCGTCTCCGAACCTCGCAGCCGCGAAAACGCCTCGATGGTCTTGCGTATCTCATAGCCACCAGGCATAAAGACCAGCACATCGCCTGCGACCCCTGTTTCCAGCAGCTCCGCAAGTGCTTGCGCTGCCGCCTTTACAGGCCCAAGCTGCTGGCGTTCGCGATTGCAGTAGGTTATTTCCACGTCGTAGAGGCGGCCGTCCGACTTGACTTCGGGGGCGTTGTCCAAATAGGCGCAGACGGGGCGTGCGTCCATCGTGGCAGACATCACGAGAATCTTCAAGTCTGGTCGCAGGTTCTGGCGCGTATGCCACGCCATTGCAAGCCCCAAGTCCGTGTTGAGACTGCGCTCGTGGAACTCATCGAAAATTACAGCACCCACGCCAGGCAAGGATGGCTCCGCCACAAGCATCCGCGTCAAAATGCCTTCGGTGATGAAGACGATGCGTGTGGAGGAGGAAATCGCCTTCTCATAGCGTGTCTGAAATCCCACCAGTTCGCCGAGCTTGCAGCCCATTTCAGCAGCCACGCGCTCCGCGAGCATCCGTGCCGCGAGGCGGCGCGGTTGCAGTACAATTACGCGCTGATTGTCGGCGAGAGTCTCCAGCACGAACTTGGGCACCTGCGTTGACTTGCCAGAGCCCGTTGGCGCTGTTATCGCCACGCGCCCGCCCGTCAAGGCGGTGAGTATCTCCTGCCTGACGGCATATATGGGAAGCGACTGGATGTCCATTAGCTATGCGTGATATTTGCAGCACTCCTCAAAGGCGGCTTGCAGGATGGCCTGTGCGCCTTCGGGAGAGGTTGCCGCCAGTGCCCGTGCCTTTTCCTGCGCAGGACGGTAGATGGCCATCATGCGAGCTTCCAGCTCCGTGAACTTGCTCAAATCGGAGTTGACGCCCAGCTCCTTCTGGCTCTTGAAGGCTGCGTCCGACCAAGTGCCGTCAATCATCTGGACGGGATATTGCGTCACGCACATCGGCATAGGCATGAAGACGGTCTGGTCCTGCGGTCCAATGGCCAGATAGGCGGTGCTCAGGAAGGGGTATTCGCTGTCGATTTCAAACGTGGAGGAAGAGTTTGAGAAGTCTGTGCAGACGGCGCGGTTCATCCTATCAATCGTGCCTTCGCGGCTGCGAGCAATCGCCCAGATATTCTCCAGCGAGACCGTGCCCTTTTCTTTAAGCGCATTGCGGAGGCCTTCGCGCACCTGGCACTCGCGCTGTACGTTGCCCACTATTTCGTGCTGGGTTGTGGCAGAGTGGCACTCCATGCCAGGCAGATGCCACGCATTCGCGCGGATGAGGAAACTCTCCTCCAGAAACGCGGTCTCGAAGTGCCTGGCCGTGTTTTCGGCAATGAGGCCGCGGCGGGTATCGACCATCATAAAGATGGACCCCCTGGTCGAGTGCGAATAGCAGCTGTTGCTGATGATGTCCTTGTAGAGCTCTATCGCCTCTTCAAGGGAGGTGCAACGCTCCAAGATGCAGCGCGCCATGTTTGGGGTGGTCAGGCCAGGGTAGTTGTTCTCCCACGTCGGTTCTCCGCTGTTCATAATGACGGCAAGGCCGTATTCGTTCATGCCCATGCAGGGGGACATGCGTCCAAGGTCGCCTAGTCCCAGCCAGCGATGGGTCTTGCTGCTGCACTCCGTGCGAAGACGCTTGATGACAATCTCGTGAGAAGACGAATCACGCACCTTGTGGAGAATGCGATGACCGCTGGCGCTGATCTGCGGATTGAGTATCCAACTGGTGCATTCATGGGGGGCTTGGGGCTTGGTGGTGTCCTTGCCCAGCTCGAAAAAGGCATACGAACCTGCCTCAAGGCCCATTGTCTTGTCGCAGATTTCAAACTCCTCCAGCCAATTGGGAGCGTATTTCTGCACAATCCCTAGGTAGGTTTCGACGGCCCACCGCTTTTCGTCGTTCCATTCGATGGTCTTCTGGGCAAGCCTCGGCAGCCAGTGGCGACGACAAAACTCGCTAAACTCGGCTTTCGTCAAATCTTTCGCTGTCTGAAATTGCATTTTTGGGGGGTCCTTGGGGGTTGGTGTTATCAAAGAGACAAAGGGGACGAAGGGGACGAAGGGGACATAGCTTGATGGGTGAAATAGTCCCCTCCGTCCCTTCCGTCTCTTCCGTCCCATTTTTTAAAAAGCCCTTGAAAATTGACCACAATCTGTTCTGCAAGGGCTTCGGGGGCGATTCCCCGTGCGGCGGCCAGGGTCTCCACGACGCCAATGGTCTGCCATGGATAGCTGAAGGTCCCGCGATAGGGCATTTGCGGCAGGTCGGGTGCATCCGTCTCCACCAGCAGCCGTTCGGCGGGAACGAACGCAGAGACTCGCCGCAGCCGCTCCGCCTCGGGGTATGTTACGGGCGAGCAGAAGGAGATGTGCAGACCCTTGTCGAGAATCTGCCTTGCTGTCTCCCTGCTGCCTGTGTAGTTGTGGCAGTAGCCTCGCAACTCACTAATTTTCAGCTCGTTGAGGATGCCGAAGAACTCCTGCCAGGACTTGCGGTTGTGGATGCAGGCGGGCAGACCGTATTGCACGGCCAGTTGCAACTGCTCCGCAAAGGCACGCTCCTGAAGAGCCTGGTTGCCGCGTCCGTTCCAGAAGTCCAGCCCGATTTCGCCGATGGCGGCTAGCTCGTTGGCCTTCAGGTGCCGCTCCAGCGTTGCCTTTGCCTCTGCCGTCCACTGTTCAGGCCAGAAGGGGTGGATGCCCAGCGCAGGGAGTATTTCAGGGGCCTCCTGCGACAACTGCATCATACGCGGCCACTCGTCAAACTGCGCGGCATTTGCCAGTGCACCGACAAGGCCGTGGTGGCGGCAGTCCGCCAGCCATGACGCGCGTGCATCCCAGATGCGTGCGTCCGCCAGATGCGCATGGCAGTCCGTCACCTTCATGCACGAATGCCTCCAAGCTGAAGGATAATCGCTTCCACTTCACCAGCGATTTTCTGGCAGTCTGCGGATGCGTTTTTCCCCCATGCCTCCACGTTCAGGCGGAGTTTGGGCTCGTTGCCCGAGGGGCGCAGCACAAACCACCAGCCGCTCGCGCCACTATCCTGCACCAGCTTTAAATCTGGTGCGGGAAGTTCCTCGGGGCGATACTCCCCTTGCGCTTCAAAAACCCGCTGGGCGTTGCACTCCGCATCCACCCTGCACTCATAGCGCTGCGCGCCAGGGAAGGCCTTTGCAGCCGTGCAGAGCACCTGGAAAATGGCCTCCTTGCTGGGCAGGTTGTAGTTGAGCTCGCCAGACCAAACGTACTCTTTGCGCCAGGCAGACAGTACATCCGCCAGTTTTCCGCCCTGGTCGCGAAGCTCCCAGGCAAGCGAGATCATGTTCAGGCTAGTCAGCACTCCACTGTCAACATACGAGAACTCGGGGTAGAAATAGTGCCCCGAATGCTCACCAGCGAAAAGCGTGGCCTGCCTGTATTTTTCAGAGCGCATCAGCTGCTTGATGCGACCATGGCCCACAGGCGTGTCAATCAACGTGACATCGGGGCTGTCGCCGAAGAGCTTCTTCAGCAGCTGCGAGCAGCAGAGGTTGCGCATGATGACAGGTGTGGCGACGACGTCGCGTCGTCGAATTGAATCACGACGACGAGACGTCGTCGTTACATCCTGCGCAATGAGCGCCAGCACCTGCGAGGGGATGATTTCCGTCCCCGTGGAATCCACAAAGCCTGCGCGGTCGGCGTCGCCATCGAAGCCGATGCCCAGGTTCGCCCCGTTTTCAACAGTGAATTTGCTGAGTCGCTGCATGAAATCAGGCAGCAGCGGGTTGGGCACGCCCTGCGGAAAATCGCCATTCGGCTCGCCTTCCAAGATGATGGTTTGCAATCCCTTGCGCTCCAACAAGGCTGCGAGGGGGGCAAAGGCGATACCGCCCATGCCGTTTCCCGCCAGCACAACCACCTTGAAGAGGGGCTTGTCGCTGTCTGGCCGTTGATTCAGCCCCGAAAGCGCCAGCAGATGCTTCGCATACGCAGCGAAATCCATCGTGGCCTGTGGGGCAGTCAAGAGTTCGTCAGCACGTTTTCCAAGGTAGGCCAGGTCTTCCTGCCCGAAGGGCACGCAATGCCTGTGGATGAACTTCACTCCGTTGTACTCCTTGGGGTTGTGGGAGGCGGTGATCATCGCTCCCGCTGCAAACTCGTCCGCCATCTGTCCGCAGGCATAATAGACGTGTTCCGTGGAGACAAGCCCCAGGTCTTTATAGCGTCCCCCTGCCTTCAGGATGCCCAGCATCAGTCCCTGGGCTATCTCCGTGTTGCCGTGGCGGCAGTCATGGCCGATTGCGATGCAGGGCGAGGCCTCGCCCAACGCAATCAGCCGTTCCACGACGGCCTGCCCCAGGGCCTCCGCCACCTTGCCGTTCAGTTGCGCTGGATAAAGCCCGCGAACGTCATCGCGCTTCAAAAATGCCTGTGAAGGTGACTGCATATCTCATTTCTCCTTATTTTGTTACATAGATGCATGGGTATCCGCGCGTGTCCTGCACCACGAGTTTTCCCTCGTCGATGAGCACGCTGAGAAGGCGGTTGATGACATTGGTGTCCATGCGCGACAATGCCCCATGGTAGGGATTGGACGTGAGTGCCGCACTGGCATCATCCTCCCCATGCAGCATGGAGACGATGCGCTTACGGCCAAACTGCCCATCAACAGCTTCAACGGCGTTGATGATAATCTCAGCATTCCTGTCGAACGATTTTGCCGACTTCTTCTGGCCGTGGCAGTTGTCGCAGAGTTCGCACTTCCATTTGCCGATTTTCTCGCCGAAGTAGCGGATGATGAAGGCCTGTCGGCAAAAGGTGGTATGGCAGTACTTGCGAATGGTCTCAAGGCGTTCCAAGTCCCTGTCCCGCTTGGCGTTCAAGTCCTTCATATCCAGCTGGAGCGTGGGATTCCGCCCAAGTTCCGTCAACTGGATGCACTCGCCTGGATTGATTTCAAGCCAGGTGATGACGGTGTTGTTGAGGGCCTGGAGCACCCGCTCCACTTGTGGCATTGAGAGCCCCGTCAGTCCCGTAAGGCCGTCAAGCGTGGTTGTGTAGGAACTCAGGTTGTTGGCAAGGAAGAACTGCGCCATTTTCGCAAGGAAAAGCGAGCGTTGCGTCAATGGTGATGGATTCAGCGAGATGGTCGATGGGGCTTGCGTGAATGAGAGCACCCCCTCCGAGCCGTATGAAAGCGTCGTGCGCTCGATGATGCCATGCAGCTCCAGGATGCCCAGGGCCGTCTGTATCATTCGCTCATTGTAGCCCGTCAAGGCGTTTTCCACGTCCTCTGGGTGGATGGGTCTGCCAGGATAGCGTGCAGTATGTACGAGAAGCCGCCGATGGAGTTCCGTGAAGAGCGCTGGCGGCGGGTTGTTCTGGTCCAGCAGATACTCCTGAATCTTTATGTCCTTGTAGGAGAAGAGGACAGTACAGGTGGCGGGTTTTCCGTCGCGCCCCGCGCGCCCCGCCTCCTGGTAGTAGGCCTCCAGGCTCTTCGGGATGCCGTAGTGGATGACGCGCCGTATGTCGGGCCTGTCGATGCCCATGCCGAATGCGTTGGTGGCGGCAAGGATGGGGCACGGGTCGTTCATGAAGTAGTCCTGCGCCTGCTTGCGCTCGCTGTCCTTCAGCCCTGCGTGGTAGGAGATGCAGCCAAACTCCTCTGCGAGGCTGTCCGCGTCCTTGCGCGTGGGCGTGTAGATGATGGTGGGCTCCTTCTTCTTGAGCAATCGCCTGATGTAGGAGCGCTTGTCGGTGTCCGATGAGCAGGCCGTCACCTCGAAGGAGAGGTTCGGGCGCTTGAAGCCCGAAACAATGTCCTGCATGTTTTCGCGCTGCAACTGGAGCTTGATATCTTCGCGCACGGCGGGGGTGGCCGTCGCCGTGAAGGCCGCGTATTGGACGTTCTGCAACTCGGGGGTGTTCTGCCAGATGCGCCTGTAGTCAGGGCGGAAGTCGTGCCCCCATTGGCTGATGCAGTGCGCCTCGTCAATGACAACCATCGATGGCGGCACGTTCAGAAGCAGGCTGCGGAACGCGCTTGAACGGAAGCGCTCTGGGGCCACATAGAGGAACTTGACAAGGCCATTCGCCGCGGCACTCAACGCTCTTTGCTGTTCGGAGTATGGGATGGCGCTGTTGATGCACGCTGCGCTGAGGTTCTTTGTGTTCAGCGCATCCACCTGGTCCTTCATCAGGGAAATCAGCGGCGATACCACCAAACCATAGCCAAGGCGCATCAGGATGGGCAGTTGATAGCACAACGACTTCCCTGCGCCCGTAGGCATAACCACGCACAAATCCTCCCCGCCAAGCAAGCGCGACACAACCTCTTCCTGCGCATGACGAAACTCATCATACCCGAAAAAGTGCTTCAGCGCGTTCCTAATCTCCAGTTCTGTCAATTTATGGACCTCTTTAATTCTCTTCAATACGCTTGACCAGGCATTGCTTGCGGCAGAAGGCAACGGCATAGCCGTGGAAGTTCTGGTAGTCATGACGGATATCGTCATAGTGGCGGGAACGGAACTGCTTCTCGGCCTCGTCCAGAGTGGCAGTAAGCTTCGCTTCGTCAGACGTATGCTTGACTTCAAGCACGGCAGCGGTTGAGTAGTCAAGCGCTCCAATCTGGATGTCGGGATAGCCGTCCCCGCTTTCCAGATTGGAGCTTGTGCGGTATCTGCTGCTTGCCGCCGCGAGAAGTCCTGTGAGGAAGCCGTGGTAGTACTGCTCCAGGAAGTCGCGGCAGGAGATGGTTTCCCGAAGATGACGGCTGAGTTCGTTCTGTGCGGTCGCAGCGTCTCCTTTAAGCAGGGCCTCCATCAGCGGTGTGACCTGCGGGCGAAAATCCTCTCGCAACCAACTGAGGATGATTCTTTCGGTGAGGTTTCTCACTTCATTGTTGGGCAGTACCATAGGGGCGGAAACTGCATCGGCAGGGACGGGGGCGGCGGGCTTCAGGTATCCCGTGAAGAGCATCGTGGACCAGAGCGTGGCGGGGTCGTTGTCCATGTCCCTGAAAACAGTGTTTTCGGTAATCGGCTGGGTGATGCTTTTCCCATCGATAAGGGCTTGGAAGTTCTCTCGAACACCAGAGACGGGCAGAAGCCGCAGAAGCCGCCTTATGATGTCGTTGCCTGAAGAGTTGGCCCAATAGCTGCGGGGCTGGGGGATGCGGTTGGGGGCTTTCATCGTGTTGGCGACGAAGTTGACGACACTGAAGGGGTTATACACCTCCTTGGAGCCGAAGCGATATCCATCGTACCATTTCTTGACTATATCGTGACATTCGGGCATCTCCGCCGCAAAAAGAAGTTCATCCACGTCATGCTGTGAGAAGCCGAAGAACTCGTCACCAATACTGTTTGTAAGAATGGTATTGACGTATGGGTTGTTGAACCCTGTGAAGATGCTCTCCTTGGCTACCTTGAGACAGCCTGTGATGACACCCCAGCGCAGGTGCGGATTGTCCTTGAAGGTACTGGTCATTATGGGACGCATAATATCAAGCATCTCCTCGTAGTAGCCATGCAGGAAGGCGGTCTGTATGGGCACGTCATATTCATCTAGAAGGACGATGCACTTTTGCTTGTAGTGATCGTGGAGGAACTCCGTGAGATTCAGCAAAAGATTTGTATCCGTGATAGTGGGGATCTTCTCGTAAAGAAAGTCATATAGCAAATCGCGTTTTGGGTCCTTGGGTGCATTCTCATCAAGAATAATGTTCTTGAAGGCATAGACGGCATCCTGTATGCATGTGGCAACCTGCTGGCAATTTTTCTCAAAGGACTTCATGGTGGCCCTGGCAAAGGAGAGCTTGATGACAGGGTACTTCCCCTGGTGCTTCTCGCACAGCTTGGTGTTCTTCGAGATGGCCAGTCCGTCGAAAAGGTGTTTGTACTTCTCAGCGGTCTGTATGTCGAAGAACGCCTGCAGCATGTTCTGGTTCAGGCTCTTGCCAAAACGACGCGGGCGCGTATAAAGAACAACCTGCCTGTTCTGCTCAATGATTTCCTGGACGAGCAGAGTCTTATCGACGTAATAGCTGCCGTCTTCGATAAACTGTGGAAAATCACTGGATGATGTCTGAATATGTACCATATAGTCTCCTCCTTGGCCATTAGCACCTGTTGTCTATGCCCTAATATAAGGCGAAAACGCTCTTTTGCAAACGTTTTGTTCCCTGCATGGTAACAAAAAATCCCCCCATGCGAGATACATGGGGGGATTCAGGATTTGTCAAGTGAAGCTCTCGACTAGAATTCAGAGTACTTCCTGTAGTCGAAGCCGATGTGGAGGCGAGAGTCACGCTGCGGGGCGACCCACTGGGCGGTGCCGCGCTGCGAGAAGCCCTGGAAGGTCATGGGGCTGACGTGTCCGTCCATCATGAGGAAGTTGGATTTGAAGTTGCCCATGCCAGAGCTAGGCACACTACAAGCGCATGAAAGACTCGACGGATGCTTAGTTGAACACCTCGTACATCCTGTAGTCAAAGCCGATGTGGAGGCGGGAGTCACGCTGCGGTGCGTTGTATTTGCATGGGGCGCGCTGCGAGAAGCCCTGGTAGGTCATGGGGGTCACATGGCCGTCGCCCATAAGGAAGTTGGACTTGTGGTTGCCCATGCTCGTGGCCCCACTGGATAGCGTGCTGAGTTGCCCAGGCGTGCGGAGGTCCATGCCACCAGCGTGGCGGTAGGCAAACCAGACAGCCCAGTGTGCGTAGGAGTCGGCTGTGTTCATGGAGTCGGCGATGACCATGACGTCGCTGGGGGCGTATTCGCAGTTGGACTTGCGTGCGGCCTTCATCCACATATCGTTGTTGGAAGCCGTCTGGTTGCCGCAGAGATGGATGTTGTAGTTGTAATGGGTATATTGGTAGTTGCCGGCGGACCAGCTGCCGAACGGGGCTTGCGCGCTCGGGCACATGAAGGTGGAGTTGTTGTTGGCGGTGGCGTAATTGGTTTCCGTAAACTGGCATCCATAGCCACCAGTCTTGCCGCCAGAACCGGAGAGCAGTCCGAACCAGAAGACGCCGTACCAGGTGTCGTTTCCAATCTGCCTGAGGCGGTAGGGCACGAGATAGTCGTCGAAGTCGTCGGTGTAAAGAGCACAGGCAAGACCCATCTGCTTCATGTTGTTGGTGCAGGAGATGTCCCGCGCCTTCATACGCGCCTTCGACAGCGCGGGCAGGAGCATGGCGGCAAGAATGGCGATGATGGCGATGACCACCAACAATTCAATCAAGGTAAACTGAAGGATTCGTTTCATAGGTTGAACCTCCTAATGTATTGGAATATCATAAAAAACAACATGACAACTTCTACTATTTCATAATAATACTTCCAATTCCGATAAAAACAAGCCCTTTCGCAATTTTTTTTCTTATCAAGCACAACTTTTCCAAAAAAAGCATTATGACCTATACAAAAATCTTCTTATACGATTATATTATTAGAATGGATTTGTCATCGGAAGAGAACAGAACGGGAGACGGCAAAAGTCTCCAAAGAAGAAGGCATCTTCGAAAGGTCATTGTCATTTATGTCGGAAAACAAGGTCAAGGTCTATTTTTTGGGGTCGGGAGACATCAGCATTCCGATTATGGAAGCGCTTAGGAATGCTCCTGGGCTGGAGCTTATGGGCGTGGCTTCCCAGAGGAAGGAGTCCAAGGGCCCGGGGCCTGTGCGCACCATAAAAAGCCCCCTTGTGAAGCACTGCGAGAAATGTGGCATTCCAATCGAGCGCTATCCGTCTGTGAACAAAGAGGAGTTTCACAACGTATTGCGCGAACGTGGGGTGGAGCTGTTGGTTGTGGCCTCGTACGGTCAGATACTGAAACCCGAGTTGCTGGCTCTCCCCAAGTACGGTTGCCTGAATGTCCACGCCTCCCTGCTGCCCAAGTACCGCGGAGCCTCGCCGATCGTGGCTTCCCTGCTGAATGGCGACAGGGTGACTGGCGTCTCCTTCATGCAGATGGAGGCGGGACTGGACACGGGGCCGATCTATCGAATGTGCGAGCTGGAGATTCTGCCAGACGACAATGCGGACACGCTGGAGGAACGCCTCGGGAAACTGGCGGGGGAGAGCATTGAAGAGGTGATTCTGGAGATTGTCCGACAAGGACTTAAGCCTGTCCCGCAGTGCAGTGAAGGCAGTTCATACGCCAAGAAGATCTGCAAGGAAGATGGCAAGTTGTGTTGGGGCAAATCCGCCGAGGAGATTTGCAATATGCTCCGCGCCTATACCCCATGGCCATGCGTCAGCACCACATTTCCTACTACGGATGGAAAGGGGGCTACGGTGAAAATCACTCGTGCAGAAGTGCTGCCCGATGACCAGGTCGCGGCACCTGGCACAATCCTCGAAACAAAAACCGTGACCGAACTAGATGAAAACGACAAGCCCGTGAAAATCAAGGGCATTGTGATTAAATGTGGAACAGGTAGGCTTTTCCTGAAGAAAATATTGCCTAACGGACGCAAGGAAATGGATGCCTGGGCGTACTTCCCTGGAATGCGCATTCCGCAGGAATTGGTAATTGGTACTAAACTAGAATGAAACAGATTATAATCAACAGCGAAGAAATGCAGACGCGTGTCGCAGTCGTTTGCGACGGCGTCCTGCATGACTTCTTCATGGAACGAAAGGACAGTGACCGCCTGGTCGGGTCCATTTTCAAAGGGCGCATCAAGAACCTGGAGCCTTCCCTTCAGGCTGCGTTCGTCGATATTGGCCGCGGGAAGAATGCCTTCCTGCATTATTGGGACATGCTTCCAGCCTCGCAGGAAATGCTTGAAGGCGAAGAGGAAAACGATATCCCCGAAGAGGAGTTCCAGCCTCGCAAGCCTGTGGCTCCCGCACCCGTGAAGGTGCCCGAGGGCAATGGCTTCTTCGCACGCCTGTGCAGGTTGTTCAGGCGCACCCCAGAAGAGCCTGCACAAGAGGCTGCATCGCAGCCCACGGCGCCTGCACGGCAGGCTGCCCCGCAACGGCGGCGCAAGAAGGGCAATGCCCCCAAGAAGCCAAGCTACACGGTGGAGGACATCCCCAACATCTTCAAGGAGGAGCAGGAGATTCTCGTACAGGTCACGAAGGGCCCCATCAGCACAAAGGGCGCCCGCGTGACGACGAACTTGAGCATCCCAGGCCGCTATCTGGTGCTGCTGCCCAACTCCACCCATATCGGAGTCTCCAAGCGTGTGGAGGAGAAGCCCGAACGGGACCGCCTCCGCCAGATGATGCGCACTCTCCACATCCCGCGCAACATGGGGGCCATCTGCCGCACCGTCGGCGCAGGCATGAAGCCCGAGCAGTTCCAGCGGGATCTGGACATCCTGCTGGACAGCTGGAGCAACGGCCAGAACCAGAAGCGCCGCGCCCCATACTGCGTCTATCAGGAGCCCGACCTTGCGGAACGCACTCTGCGCGACTGTCTGACGGAGGACGTGGATGAAATCATCACGGACTCCAAGGAGGTCTATGAGCGCGCCAACGAGCTGATGCAACGCTACAACATGCAGGGCATTGTGAAAATCCGCCTGTATGACAACCCGACGCCTATTTTCAACAAGTACAACCTTACCAAGCAGATAGACGGTATCTTCAGCCGCAAGGTGAACCTCCCCAGCGGCGGCTACCTCGTCATTGACCAGACCGAGGCGCTCATCGCCATCGACGTGAACACGGGCAAGAACCGCACAGGCAAGGATCAGCCCGAGACCATCCTCGCCACCAACATGGAGGCCGTGAAGGAGATTGCCCGCCAGCTGCGCCTGCGCAACGTCGGCGGCCTCGTGGTGCTTGACCTTATCGACATGCGCTCCAAGAAGGACCAGATGACCGTCTATAAGACCCTGAAGGAACTGATGAGCGAAGACCGCGCCAAGACGAAGGTCTATCCCATCTCGCCGCTGGGCCTGCTGGAAATGACGCGCCAGCGCGAGGACGAGAGCTTCGAGAGCGCCATCTTCGACGACTGCCCCTACTGCAAGGGCCGCGGCCTCATCAAGTCCGCCACCAGCATGAGCGTTGAAATCCAGCGCCGCCTCAACGAAATCTGCGCCAAGCGCAAGCTGCGCAACCTCACCGTCTGCGCACACCCGCGCATCATCGAACGCCTCAAGAACGAGGACAGACAGCTCTTCACGGACATCGAGGTCACCAACCGCGCCGACATCACCTTCAAGGCCGACAACCTCATGCACATCGAAGAGTACAAGATCATCGATAACAACTCGGGCCAGGCTTTGTAAACCTGTTCTGTGCGCGGCGCTTTAGCGGCACGTTTTTTTCCGCGCGCTCTGAAGGAGCGCGCTGTCAGGACGCTGAGGCCGCAGGTGGCTGTCCCGCGCCGCTGCGCTGGCGCGGGACAGCTTTCCAAAGCGGGGCGCGCGCTCTGAAGGAGCGCGCTGTCAGGACGCTGAGGCCGCAGGTGGCTGCCCCGCGCCGCTGCGCTGGCGCGGGACAGCCTTCCAAAGCGGGGCGCGCGCTCTGAAGGAGCGCGCTGTCAGG
>JAFTAC010000045.1 GCA_017458805.1 Victivallales bacterium
GCTGTGTCGCGGTTGCGCAGGGAGGTAGCCTTGAGATAGCGTTTTGCCAGCAGCTCAAGATAGTTCTTTGCCTTTTCTGGCTGCTCTTGGCAGAGTCGTTTACCCTCGTCCAGCAAGTCTGGACATGCATCGTTGCAGAACGCAAGCAGCTCCTTTCCGTCCATGCCCTGATTCTGTTCAACGACCTCCTTGAGAATAGTCTGCTGAACGGCCAGCCCCTTGGCGAGGGCGGAGTTCTCCTGTGTCGCCTGGGGCACGGGGGAGGCGTCAGGCGATGCCGTGTCCTGCGCACATACGGCAACGTATAGCAACAGGCAGATGGAAAGGAGAGTTCTCATGAAGGGTTACGAATTATGGAGAGGTATCCAGACGAAAACAGAGGCTATAGGTTCAGGATGTAGTTTTCAAGGAGGACGATGTACTGCTTGGCGTTTTCGATGTCAAACCATTCATTGGCGGAGTGTGCGCCACCGCCAAGCGTTCCGATGATGGCGACTGGCACGTTCAAGGAGCCCAGGTGACGCGCATCGGTGGCGCCATTCATGCGCCTGAACACGACATTGCGGTCGGGGAAAGCCGCCTGGATGGCATCTTTCAAGTTGAGGATGGCAGGCGAGGATTCATCGGAGTACAGGGGGGCGCAGCTTCGGGCGACTTCAACATCCAACCCTGTGCTTTCACGCGCCAGCTTGAGAATGGTGTCGGCGTCTTCATTGGCTGTGTAGCGGATGTTGATTGTCATCTCCGCTGTATCGGGAATCTGGTTCTCTGCGTTGCCTCCCTGGATGATGCAGGGGGTCATGGAGTTGAGCCACTGGTTCTCAGCACAGGGGTGCCAAGGCCATGCCGCACGGAAACGAGCGTAGGCGTCAAACAGCTTGTCAATCGGGTTGTCAAGTGCCCATGGCGTAGAAGAGTGCCCGCCTTTGCCCTTGGCAGTGATTTTCAGCACCAGAATGCCCTTCTGGGCAATGGCGACCGAAAAGGCGCTGGAATCCACGACCAGAGCGATTTTGCGCGCTCCATAGCCGCGTTGCGCCATGCCCAGGGTCGTCAGGCCGCCCGTCTCTTCATCGGAGGAGAAGAATGCAGATACATCCGCCTTTCCTTTCAGGTCAATGAGGATTTTTGCGATGCTGATGGCGTGGCCGAGGCAGTCGCATGACCCACGCCCTATCATCTTGGAACCCTCAATTTTAAGAATATGATCTTCTGGACGGTTCGGTGGCACCACGTCGAGATGTGCATTGAAGAGGACATCGGAGACCTTGCCTGAGCCAGTCGTGGCATAGACCACATCGCGCCCATCAATGTTCTCTACGGAACAAGCGATTCCTTTCTTTTCCAGGAAGGCACGAATGGTGGCTTGAGCCTTGTTGACGGCTGCCACATCCCGTGTCACGGAACGGCAAGCCATCAAGTCACGTAGTAAATCAATGTACTCTTGCATGGTACTCTCTTTAAATCATTTCTAGAACAAAGAACATGGATGTGGACATCCTGTTCCCTTGTCATTTCCAAACAGAAAAGCCCCGTGTTTCCATGGAAAGGCACGGGGCGGGGAAGGTTGGAGAACGGTCCGCAGAGAGTGTCTGATGCCGTCCTCAAGGGCATGGACTATGCCGCTCCAGCCTTGCGGAAAGAATCAGACCTCAGTAGCGCTTGTGGAAGGAGGGGCGCCTGACGGTCCAATAGCTGCTCTTGGTCTTCTGGAGGACGTATTCGGGCTCGATAATCGGCGTCCAGCCGAAGGGGAAGGTCACCAGCTCGACGACACCGACGACTTCGCGGACAAGACCGCGCCAGACACCCAGCGCAACGCCTTTGGAGATGCCAGGCATGTCGCCTTCGTCTTCCGTGACGCGGATGACATTGATGGGAATCTCCAGCAGGCCGAAGCAGATGTTGCAGACGCCGCGTCCCAGCTGGTCAACAGGCTTGCGGCGGGCGGATGGATCAATTTCCTGGTCATCACCAGACGGGTCGAAGCAGGCAATGCCTGCGATGAAGTCGAATACCTCGGCCAGGTCGATTTGAGCATAGACGTGGAGCAGGATGGCGACTTCGAGGCGGATTTCCCATGGATTGTGCGTGAAGGTCACATTGCCTTCAACAGGGAACTTATCCTCATAGCGATAGGGACCGAAAGCAGCAGTCTGGTAGTCACCGTCGTGGATGTTGAAAATGGGTTTCTGCTGATAGTAGTGTGCCAGCCAGAAGGGCGGGATGAAATGCGGAAAATCGACGCCATGCTCCTTGTTATCCATGGCACCGAGGTTCACGTATTGGGTGATGCAAGCATCAACACCGACGCTGCCGCCCGCGCCAATGCCCAGGCGAAAGAGGTCCAGCACGTCCGAAACGCGGTTCCAGATGTAGAGTTCGCCTTTTACAA
>JAFTAC010000046.1 GCA_017458805.1 Victivallales bacterium
AGGCATGGAGATGCATGTAGTTGAGGGCATGGAGATGCATGTAGTTGAGGACATGGAGATGCATGAGCTCCGTCTCATGCATCCTTTTTAACCTGTGGCATAAAGCCCAGGACAAACATGGCGATGATGAGGGCAAGTGCGGCAAAAACGAAGACATAGCCAATAGTCGCCGTAACCTCCCCGATGCGGCAAGCGCTTCCAAGGCAGTGCCATCGCGTGAAAAGATACTCGAAGTCGTGAATAAGGTCGTCGCCGCTGGAGAAAGGAGCCACCAGCGTCAGGTCGCCGAAGGGGGCGTCGTACATATAGGTAGCCATCTCGATGGTGGCGAACCCCAGCCAGCCCAGACAGAGGGAAAGCGCAGGCCAGTCGCCATGCCAGACAAAATAGATGCCGATGGCGATTGGCGTCATAAGCTGGAAGAGGCTGCCCGCCATAACGACTATCACCTCTGGCAGAAACAGTCCCCTCGCCACCGCATGACCTATCTCGTGGACGGGACCGTGGATTACGTAGAACACGGAGGAGGCCCCCTCCTTCCAATTGCCCCAGAACTGCGTTAGCTGCCAGCACAACAGGATAAATATGAATGCATAAAGCCCCCGTTTCCATCCAGTTATGGCAAAATGGCGAATGAGGTACTCCATGCATCCAGAGAAAGGCTAGTTTCCAGGCAGGACAAAATCCCAGATGGGGAGGTTCGTCTTTTCGCCGACCTGGTTGCAGAGGTCTTTGAAGAAAGCGGTCCAGCCGTCGGGGGTGGTGGCGGCGTCGGAACCACCAAAGGGCAAGACAGCGAAGAAGAGGACACTGCCCTTGCCAATCTTGCGCTCAACTGCGGCAGGCTTGCCGTCGGGGTAGGTCACAATGACACTCTGTTCAGCGTCTGCGAAGTCAAAGGCGCGCACAGTGCCCGATTCACGCCCCAGGTTCATGACGGGGGCGACTGGCAAATTGGCCTTGCCGTAGTGAAGCGGATTCGCAGCTGCGGTGCGCTCCACAAGCTTCCCTGTGAGAAGCCCGCGTTCAGGCACGGGGGTGCCGTCGATGTTCCAGCTCCAAATCGTCGGGTCGAAGACAACCAGCTTGCCGCCGTTGGCGACATAGTCCATCAGGCGTTTTGTGGTGGCAGGATCCGTATAGCGCATGCGCGGAATATAGAGAACCGCAATACCGTCCAGGGTGTGGAGGCCGTTGGCGAGGCCTGTTGGGCTGATGAAGCGGAAGTTGGCCTTCACGTACTCGCCCAGCAGGGCATAGACGCTGTAGGCGGCGTGGCCAGCCTTGTCCTCCAGGCCCCAGCGGTCGTAGTCGTTGTAGAGAATGGCGCTTTTGGTCTCCGTCGGAAGCGGAAGCTTTTTCATCGTGAGGAGCTCTCGGCAGAGCTTTTCCATTTCGGCGTCGCCATCGGGCATGGTGACGTTGGCAGGGCCTGATGCATACCAAGTGAAGGTCTGCGAACCGTTTTTGACGGCCTGGGAGGTCCATTCGCGTATGTCAACGGGTTTGGGCCGTCCACCGTGGTAGATGAAGCACTGGAGAGTGGTCATCGTGGTGCTTTGTGATGCAAGGTCGTGAACCATTTTCACGGAGAAGCCCGTGTGGTAGATGGCGCGCGCCATGCCGTAGAAGCTGCGTGAGCTGGTTGGGTAGGGGTCGCACCCCAGTTCAGGTGAATAGGGCGAAAGCTGCGCAAGGTTCACTTCGCTGATGCCAGAGCATGTATTGTGGTTCAGCCCCTGATAGGGAATTGTCGGGTCGATGGAGCGTATGGCCTCGCCTGTGGTCTTGAGGAAATCGGCAAAGTGGTTGTTCCAGTAGCGCCAGAAGGCTATTCTACGGAAGGGAGCCTCTTCATCGGGAACGGCGCTGTAGTCTTGGAAACCGTATTTTCCAAAGCCTGTCTCCTGCTTTACCTTTTCGTCGAACTCGTCCAGTGCCTTTGCGATGGTCGGGTTGCCTTTTCTGTTGTAAATCAGCGGGATATGGTTCGTCGGCTCGTCGATGACCTCCACGAATGCCAGTGCCTTCCTCTGCTCGGGCACGGCACAGAACTTGCGGACAGCCTCGATTTCCTGCTGGACGGCCTGCAAGTATTCGGGGGTAGCAGGGTCTGATAACCCGCCATAGTAGAGCGGTGTGTGGAAATCCGTGACGGTCTTGCGGTTGAGTGTGGAGTTGTAGATGGCATACGGGAAGAGCATCCCGTAGGTTTTGTTTAGGCGAATGACCTCGTTTATGCCTCCAGGCACGTTGCGCTCCCATGCCACCCATGGCAGAGGCGGGCCCCACGAGCCGAAAGAGGCGTGACGTTCAAAGAGCGCCTTCTGCTTCTCAGGCGTGAAATCCTTTTGCATGGCGGGTGGATAGAGGCTGCGGTAGTAGCAGTGCCGTCCCATGTAGGCAACATAGCCGCCTGGCTCGTTGGAGAGAATCTCCGCGCCAGTCGTGCGGGTGCGCTTCGGGATGAAACTGTCGGTTTCCTGCTTGCGGTAGCGGACAATCTGCGCCTTCTCCCCGAAGGAGACTGTGGCAAACTTCGGAACATCGTTCAGGTTGCCGACAAAGGCATTCCACTGGCTCGTCTCGCCGCTGGCAAAGCGATGTCGCGAGAAGTTCATCGTCAGCACGTCAGGGCGTTTGCCATAGCCCAATGTCTTCCACGGAATGGTCAACGCCACTTCCCAGGAAGCGTCGTTCCTGAAGACCTGCGAACTCCACTCGCCGTTCCAGGACTTGTCCGCCTTGTAGGGATCGCCCGCCTGCGCCTGCTTCAAAACCGCATCAAACTGCGTGTTGGCAGGATTGACGATGAACTGCCAACCGCTGTTCTGGTCAGGATCGAAAAGGAAGAGTTCCACGTCGTCATTCTTCCAGAGCGAGCCGTCGCGGTCCGTAATCTCCGCCGTCAATTGGTCTGGTGCGGGTTCGTCGCAGATGTAGCCGACATAAAGGTTACCGTCGTCGTAGGCCATTCTCACGGTTGTCTGGGAAGAGGGCTTGCCACCTGTGTGGATGATGAAGTTCAGGAGACGGGCAGCCTCCTGCCAAGCGGAGGGCCTCCCCGAAGGCACCCCCTGCGGGACCGTCACTTGGTCGGAAATCAGCTCGTAGCTAAGCGACTGGATCTCCAGCTCGACCGGCTTGCCTTCGATGGAGATGGTGAACTGGCCTACTACCGCCTCCAAAGGGACCTCATAGACCAGGCTTTCTGTTGCAAACTCCTTGTGGAACGGCAGGGAAATCTTCGGTCCGCGCCCCGCGCTTCCGTTTCCACCTCCCTTCCTGTTGAAAGAAAAGGTGAAATGCAGGTTGGTCGTCTCAGTGCTGCGGTAGGCGATGCTGATATTGACCGCCGAGGTGCCTTGTGCGAAGTCAATGTATCCATATAGGACAGGCGTTTTGCCATTCAGCACCTTGTCGCTGCGGAAAAGCGTCCCTTGGTAACACTCCTTGTAGTCGCCTGGATACGTTTTCAGGCGGGCAACGGGGAATTGCCCTGCACCAAGAGAGGCCATGAGAAGCAGCCCCAAGAACGCAAAGAAAGTTTTTTTCATTTATTCCACCTCGTGTTGTTGAATTTTGACGCTTACCCTTATAAAGTAATATAAGAAAGAAAAAATAAAAGGTTGCTGTGCGCATTTTGTTTGCGTACACACCACGATAGAGGAGTATTTAAAATGCGAATGAAATGTTTGGCGGTGGTACTAATGGTAGCATGTCTAGGAGTGGCGGCACAAAAGCCCGAATGGGAACGGAAGCCCAATGAAATCATCACGGGTTATCTCCCGAAGCCACACTATCCCGTGTTGTGGAATGCGCAGGACAACGGCATAGGCGACTGGCAGGTCGAGGGTGACTGCAAGGCGGAGCTTAGCGCGGATTTCTGCCTGTGGAACGAGCAATCCCTCAAAATCACCTTCAACTCCACGCCCGGGCGCGTTGTCCTGAAGCCCGCCAACATCGTCCTGCCCGAAAAGGCGAATGCGATTGAGATGTGGGTCTATGGCTTCAAGTCGGGCAAGCCCGTCAACCGCTATGAGATTCAGGATGCGACAGGCAAGACCTTCACCCTACGGACCAAGGGAAACTCCAGCTACTGGGCAAGAACCCCCTGGTGGGGCGCCTGCATCGGCAGAATCCCCAGGGAGGCCGCAGCCCCCGTCAAGCTCACCAAGGTGATATTCGAGGCGACGGACAAAATCAATGCGGGCGATGCGATGTACTTCGACTTCCTCTGCTCAGTGACAGTCGAGAGCGCACAACTGCCCGACACATCGAAGTGGGACATCCCCTTCCCCTACAAAAAGGATTCCATCCTGCCAACGCCCACCGCAAAAAACGTGGTCAACGGCGTGTCGCGGGAGAAGGACGGCTACCGCTTCACCTTCGACGGCAGCGACGGCAGCCTTGTCTATACATACGTACCCAAGACGGGCACGCTGAACGACCTGACCGTCACGGTCAATGGCTCCCACACCTTCAAGCCCATGGCAGACGGTGGTGTGAAGGCCGATGTAAACAACGTGAAAATCCTCCCCGCCGATACGGACGTGAAGGCTACACTCCTGAAAAGCAGCTTGGCTGGCGAGAAGCTGACGACTGCGTGGCGTCTGGAGAAGAAGGGCGTTGCCGTTGAATATGAGTTGGGCTTCCAAATCAAGGGGCGTTCGCTGCTCATCGACTGCAACTCCGAAAAAGGCGATTTTCCCGCCTTCGACTGCGGCTTTACAAAGGGGACGCCAAACCCCAGGCTCTTCAAACTCACTTACTTGAACTACCGTTGGAACTACCCACGGCTGCTGGTGACGGACGACTATTTCGTCTCCATCTTCCCCGACTGGTACACGAGCCACGCTTCGGAAGTGGTTGATGGCTCGAACCACCTCTGGCTATCAGGCGCGAAGGTGCTGGGCGACGATTCCGCACGCATTTTGGGCGGTTCCATCTACATCCCCAAGGCGGGCAGCATGCGCAATCCCTTGCACGAACGCTTCTACCTCACTGTTGCGCCAGACCTGGACTCCATCATGCCCAACATCCCGAATCCCCAGGCGAAGTTCTACGAGGAGACGGGACACTTGCTCTACTGCACACGCCAATACGATTCGCAAGACCCAGAAGACAGCGGCCTGGAGGTGGAGTTCTGGAAGCTCATGGCCGACTATGGCATGCGCGAGGTTTTCGTGCGCTACCACATGGGCATGTGGCGCACTCCGTTCCGCAACAACCACTTCACTCACTATGACAATCCGCACGAACCCGTCGGTACCGCTGGCTACCAGCAGATCGCTCGCGAGCTGAAGAAGGTCATCCGCCGCGTGGGTCCCTACGAGGACAACCGTGTCAGCCATGCCCTCGGCGCAGAATTCACCTACAACGACATGGCCATCTACAGCGACGGCACTTTTATCGAAGGATGGGACGCCTCCTTCCAGCCATCGCCCGCCGCACAGCACCGCCTGGAGGCAGAGTTCGCCCCGAAGCTGGTTGCCAAGTTCGGCTGGAACGCATGCTACTTCGACGAGGTAACGAACACGCCCCCCTGGGGCATGGTCGATTTCAACTCCGACATCCCTGGCAGCGCCACCTACCTGAACGTCCTGCGCAACTATGCCTTTGTGGCACGCAAGCTTAGCGACTACTACAATGGCCCCATCTGGAGCGAGGGCAACGCCGCCTTCTTCTGGGCTGGCTACCTGGACACCGACTACGCCCAGTCCAACGACCCCGATTCCCTGCCAATCGTCGATTACAAACTGCGCAAGGTGAATCCTCTGGAGCATTTTAACGGCTATGACCTCACCCGCGCAAAGTCCCCGCTGGACTACCTTTTGAGCGCACAAATCGTCCATGGTAACATGGGCCACCTCTGGACTGGCGACCCGATTCGCGTCTATCAGGGGAACAAGCTAATCAAGAACATGAAGCCAGATGACTACCGCCACTTCCTCCGCTCCTATTACATGATGCTCCAGCTTCAGGAGCTCTATGCGGCGACGGTCCCCGCCGAAATCACCTACTCCTGCGGCGGAACGATGCTCACCGCAACCCAGATGCTGCGTCAAAACAAGCCCAACGAGGGCAAGGTCTATACGCGCTACGCCAATGGCCTTGAAGTATGGGTGAACCGCAACACACAGGACAAGTGGATGGTCGAGGTCGATGGCCAGGAGTACATCCTGCCACCTTACGGCTACGCGGCCTTCATGCCTGGCAAGCTGCTGGAGTATTCGGCTGAGGTCAACGGCCATCGTGTCGATTACTCCCGCGGTCCACGCTATGTCTATGTGGATGGACGCGGCGTAGAGACGCCTTTCCCCGAAATCACGGCTGCCAACGCATACGTGTTCTTCAAGGAGGGTGATTCAAGAACCCTCACCCCCCTCCCCTTCATCGCCGAGGAGACCGTCAGTGGAATCGACGCCACCCGCATCCACCCCCTGGACCGCGCAAACAAGCCACTCGCCCCCGAGGCATACCTGGATGTGGTCGATGCAGGCAACGCCCGCTTCACTATCACCCCGCAGCCATTCAAGTACAGGCTGCGGTAGCCAGGTGCTCATGCACCTGGCGCAGCAGGAGCCCCAGCCCTCCTTCAGCGTATCACCCCAGTCCCCCTTCCATCGTCCTGACAGCGTATTCCTTCAGCATAACGCACCAAGCTCCATTTTTTCCGTCCTGACAGCGCGCTCCTTCAGCGTAACGCACCAAGCTCCATTTTCTCCGTCCTGACAGCGCGCTCCTTCAGAGCGCGCTGATTCACAAAGTATTTTTCCTCCAAAGGATTCCCTTATGTACGATTTTGATACAGTCCTCAACCGCCGCGGGCGTGGAGCCTGCAAGTTCCTCGGCATAGCCGACGATGTCGTCCCCATGAGCATCGCGGATATGGATTTCGCATCGCCCCCCGAGGTGCAGGAGGCCCTGCGCCAACGCGCCGATTTTGGAAACTACGGCTACACGGTGATGGTCGATGAAGACTACCAGGCCATCATCGACTTCGTCAAATGGCGGCATGGCGTGGACATCCCACGTGAACACCTGTTGGCGACGCCTGGCGTCCTCTACACGATGCGATGCGCCATGTACATGCTGACGCAGCCTGGCGACAAGGTGGTTGTTTCGCTCCCACTGCACACTCCCTCCATCAGAACGGCTGGAATGCAGGGTCGCATCCCCCTACACAACTGGATGAAACGCCGTGCGGACGGCAACTACACCTTCGATTTGGAAGACCTGGAACGCCACTTCCAGGCAGGTGCAAAAGTACTTCTGATGTGCAGTCCCCACAACCCCACAGGACGCGTCTGGACAAGGGAGGAACTGGAAGGTATTGCACAACTGGCGCAGGCCTACGATGTGACGGTGGTGGTCGATGAAGTGCATAGGGACCTGGCCTATTCGGGGCATCCGCACCTTTCCATCGGCGAACTGCCAGGCATGGCAGAACGTACCATCACGGTCTTCTCCGCCTCAAAAACCTTCAACTTCGGCGGCTTCCACATCGGCACCGCCGTCGTTCCGTGCGAAGACTACAAACAACGTCTGCGTGCTAAACTCTACGAGATAGGCCACGACTGCGGTCGCCCTCCCCTCTTCTCCATGGTGGCGCAGACAACGGCCTACCAGAAGGGACATGCCTGGCTGAAGGAGCTTATTGCGGTGCTTGAGCGCAACGCGGACTTGTGCATCCACAGCCTGGAGGGGCTGCCCGTCAAGGTCTTCCGCCCAGAGGCCTCTTTCATCCTATGGGTGGATTGCTCGGAACTCAAGCTCGATACAGCGGCCCTGAACGCCCTTATGCAGGAGGCCCGCCTGACCGCCGACCCAGGCCACTACTACGACATGGGGGAGATTGGAGGCTACACAGGCCCTCAGCACCACTTCCGCCTGACCTTCGGCATGCCACAAAGCGTGCTGGAACCCGCCATGGAACGCCTGCGGAAGTGCATAGAACGCCGCGCGTGAGCGCGGCGTGAAGAGGCGCAGCGTGAAGAGGCG
>JAFTAC010000047.1 GCA_017458805.1 Victivallales bacterium
CCTTGGCGGGCACAACGACACGCTTTCAGGCTTTCTTGTGATGAAGGAGCAAAGGATTTCAGACCAATTGCGATACCATGCAAAGACCGTCGGCGCTTGTCTGGCGCCGTTTGACTGCTTTCTGCTGGAGCGCGGAATCAAGACCCTTGCCATCCGCCTGGAGAAACAGGCGGCAAACGCAGCAAAAATCGCCAATTGGCTCCAACAGCGTCCCGAAGTTCGAAAAGTGTATTATATTGGTTTTCCCGACCATCCCGGATACGCGATTTCCCAACGGCAGTGTTCTGGGTTCGGCGGGATGCTATCCATGGAACTCGACGCCCCTGAAACGGCCAGGAGAATCCTTCGGGAAGTAAAACTCTTCCAGTATGCGGAGAGCCTTGGCGGCGTGGACAGTCTCATTACCTACCCAATGTGCCAAACACATGCAGATGTTCCAGAAGATGAACGCCTTAGGAGGGGTATTAATGACCGTTTCCTTCGAATATCCGTCGGCATCGAAAACGCCGACGACCTTATCGAAGACCTCCGTCAGGCACTTGAGATAAAGCAATGAATATGAAATACGACTTTGATCAAATCATCCCCCGTCATCATACCAACAGCCTGAAATATGACTTTGCAAAAGAACGCGGGAAACCTGACGGTCTGTTGCCGATGTGGGTGGCGGATATGGACATCCAGGCGCCGCCAGCCGTTCGGGAAGCCCTTGCGGAAAAGGCCGCGCATGGCATCTTTGGCTATTCCGAGCCAGACAAGAACTATTACGAGGCGCTTGAAACATGGTTTGGGACACGTCACAAATGGATGGTAGATCCATATACGGCGGTTCTTGCACCAGGCGTCGTGTATGCAATCTGCACACTGATTCGCTGCCTAACGCAGTGCGGAGATTCCGTTCTGATTCAGGAACCCGTCTATTACTGCTTCAGGGAAAGCATCAGGGACAACGGACGCAAGGTCGTCGTCAATGAACTGCGTTTTGACGGGAGGCAATACCATATTGATTTTGAGGATTTCGAGCGAAAAATCATCGAGAACAAAGTAAGGCTCTTCATTCTCTGCAGCCCGCACAATCCCGTTGGTCGCGTCTGGAAAAGGGAAGAGCTTGAACGCCTGGCGGAAATCTGCCTTCGTCATGGGGTTTTTGTCGTGGCAGATGAGATTCACGAGGACTTCGTGTATCATGGCAACACGCATCTCGTTTTCGCCACCCTTTCCCAGGAGGTCGCGAACAACTGCGCAGTCTGCACTTCGACCAGCAAGAGCTTTAATCTTGCCGCGTTGCAGAACGCCAATATCTTCATCGCCAACCAGCAGGCGCGACGGGCCTTCAAACAGGAATTGGAATCAGAAGGCGTCAGCCAGGCCAACATCATGGGGCTTGTTGCTTGCCAGGCTGCGTATCAGTATGGCGCTGAATGGCTAGACCAACTCATCGACTATCTGTCTGGCAACATAGAACTCATGCGTGAGACATTCTGCACACGACTGCCTGAATTGCAACTTGTCGAGCCAGAAGGAACATATCTTCCCTGGGTGAACTTCTCGAAACTCGGCCTGAGCGTCTCTGAACTGGACAGCCGCATTGTCGAACGTGCGAAGCTCTGGCTGGACAGCGGCGTCATCTTCGGGGCTGGGGGCGCAGGCTTCCAGCGCTTCAACATCGCCGTGCCACGCGAAACTTTGCGCCAGGCACTCAAGCAACTTGAAAACATAAGGTAGCATTCATCATCTGGCCTCCCGTATGAATCCGCCGCCAAGCAGGACTTCCCCCTGATAGAATGCGGCGGCCTGGCCAGGCGCCACGGCGAATATGCCCTCTGGAAAATCCGCTTCGCAACAGCCGTCTGGCTGGGGCGTCAGCGTGCATGGGACCGGGTTCTGCACGGAACGCACCTTCACCTCGCATGAGAGTGCCTTGTCGGATGGCGGAATGGAAAGCCAATTGAAGCGTCCCGTGCGCAGCCAATGGTGGATGGCGGTCGCCTTGTGCCCCAGACGCACCTGGTTTCGGCACGCATTGATTCCGACAACATACAACGGCTCTGTCGAGGCAACTCCAAGCCCCTTTCGCTGGCCGATGGTAAACTTCCAATATCCTGTGTGATGCCCAAGGAGCTTCCCCGTTGCGTCATCCACAATCTCCCCGACGGCATCCTCTTGACCAATGAGTTCGGCGGTGTCACCGCTGTAGAAATCCTGGCTGTCAGGGCGGTCGTACACAGGCAGGCCGTAATCGCGGGCCAGCTTGCGGACTTCGTCTTTGTTCAATTCCCCCAACGGGAAAAGCAGCCCCGACAGTTTCTCCTGAGAAAGGCCACAGAGAAAATAGGACTGGTCCTTGGTATGGTCGATAGCCCTAAGAAGCTGCATCCGTCCATCCGCAGCTGCCTGAAGACGCGCATAATGGCCTGTCGCAAACCTGTCGAATTCCAGACCGCTCTGTCGTGCCATCTCGGGCAGCAGCCCGAATTTCATGGCGGCATTGCAGCGGACGCAGGGATTCGGCGTCCGTCCTGCCAGAAACTCCTCGCGAAAATAGCTAATGATCGTCGATTCGTAGGCATGGCTGCAGTCGAACTCAAAGAATGGAATCCCGATTCTTCGGCAGACATCCCGCGCTGCCTCTGTGTCTTCCGCTTCTCCAGGACCATAGCATGCGTCCCGCGTGCCGCCTTTCAGATGATTGCCCTCCCTCCACAGGCGCATGGTGCAGCCTGTAACCTGGTGGCCTTGGTCATGCAGAAGCGCGGCAGTCGTGGCAGAGTCCACGCCGCCGCTCATCCCGACCAGTATTTTCATTTTGTCATCAGCCATGTATCGAACTCCTTTGGCGATAACCAGTGTTTTAGCCGCCTGCGACACAGTGGACTAGTTCAATCTTGTCGCCATCCTGTAAGCGAACGGAGTCATGCTGCGATTTGGGCACAATCGTCCCATTGCGCTCGACGGCGATGCCTCGGGTGTCATACCCTGCTTCTTTTAGATAATCGGACAGCGTTTTTCCCGCCGCCTCGACCTGTTTTCCATTAATGGTGACTGACATGGTAATTGCTCATCAATTAATAGTTTTTCCAGCATTTTTTATTCCGATTGAGTATGAAATCACACTTCCAGCATCTTGTCAATCGGGGCGCGGGCGCGGCGGAGGACCTCGTCGTCCAATTCCACGGTGGGACGCATGTCACGGAGGCTGTTCAGCACATCCTCCAGCGTGATGCGCTTCATGTTCGGGCAGACGACGGCGGGATCCAACGGATGGAATGCCTTTTCGGGATTCTCTTTGCGCATGCGGTGCAGGATGCCGCACTCTGTGCCGATGATGAACTCTTTTTGAGGAGAGTCATGGACGAACCGAAGCATTCCCCCCGTGGAAAGCGCATGGTCCGCCAGGGCCACCACGGCTGGTAGGCATTCGGGGTGGACGAGCACGACGGCGTTGGGATGGCGCATGCGGGCTTCTTTGATGTGTTCGGGCAGTATTTTGTTGTGGGTTGGGCAGCATCCTGGCCAAAGTTCAATCTTTCGCCCCAGTTTGCCGGCGATGTTGGCCCCCAGGTTGGCGTCGGGCAGGAAGAGCAAGGGTCTGTTCTGGGGCAGGGAGGCGACCAGCTTTTCCGCGTTGCCGCTGGTGCAGCAGATATCGACCTCTGTCTTGGTCGCCGCCGTTGTGTTGACGTATGCCACGACCTGCGTGCCTGGGTGGCTGGCGCGATAGGCCCGTATTTCCTCGGGGGAGGCCATCTCCGCCATCGGGCAGCCCGCCTTCGGATTCGGGTGAAGCACTATGGATGTTGGCGAGAGCAGTTTTGCCGTTTCCGCCATGAAACGGACACCGCAGAAGACTATCACGGGGGCATGGCACTCCGCAGCCTTGCGGGACAATTCCAGTGAATCCCCCACGAAATCCGCGATGTCCTGCACTTCGGGACGAGTGTAGTTGTGAGCAAGGAGCAGCGCGTTCCGCCTGGCCTTCAGCTCAAGTATCTCTTCGACTATTTTCATGTTTTTTCCTTGTTCCTGTCGCCGCCGACGCAGTTTGCACCATTGTACTCATACGGGGTGTATAATATAACCTCAAAAAACAAAAACACAATTGATTCAATAGAGATTAATCAACTGTGATAATTTATTTTATTATTGATGGGAGGGAATGAAAAATCACTAGAAGTCGAATGATTTTTTACAAAAATGGTTGTATATTTGAGAACACTTGGGAACTTTTGCTTTCCAGCTGTGTCCAATGCAATATAACGGGTGATAGTCATGCATCCCGATAACAATCCATCCACCCCAAACCACAAGGAAGAACCATGAAGAACATTTTGTCCGTTATTGCCGTTGCCGTTTTGATGACATGCGCTATGCTCGTCGCTGGTGAAAACGATTCCGCCAAAAAGTGTTGCAAACTGAAACAGGCGTGCAGCAAGGAGAAGGTTGCTTGTTGCGCCAAGCCCGAGTGCAGCAAGAAGCCTGGGTGCTGCAAGGAAGATGCCGACTGCTGCAAGAAGCCTGACTGCTGCAAGGAAGGAGCGGAGTGCTGCAAGAAGCCTGCTTGCTGCAAGGAAGGGGCCGACTGCTGCAAGAAGCCTGCTTGCTGCAAGGAAGGCGCCGACTGCTGCAAGGAAGGAGCGGAGTGCTGCAAGAAGCCTGCTTGCTGCAAGGAAGGCGCCGAGTGCTGCAAGGAAGGGGCCGACTGCTGCAAGGAAGGAGCGGAGTGCTGCAAGAAGCCTGCTTGCTGCAAGGAAGGCACC
>JAFTAC010000436.1 GCA_017458805.1 Victivallales bacterium
TGCCGCAGGAAGCCCATGGCCAGCACCACCAGATCGCAAGGGATGACACGGGAAGGCCCCGAGACCGTGAACTTGGCGGGTTTGCCATTGTCCATGAACTCCCATTTGACGGGCACTACCTCCACCCCTGTGACATGGCCGTTTGCGCCCAGGAAGAGCAAGGTGTTCAGCGACCCGAAGCGCTGCAACCCCTCATCGACCGAGGAGGAGCCACGCAGTTTGTAGGGCCACATCGGCCAGGGCGTATGGATGGAGCGCTCCAGTGGCGGCTTCGGCATCAAGTCGATGGACATGACAGAGGCCGCTCCCTGCCGTATGACAGTGCCGCCGCAGTCATTCCCCGTGTCGCCACCCCCGATAATCAGCACCTTTTTGCCGCAGCCAGAGACAGGGTTTTCCGATGTCTCGCCCGTATTCAGACGGTTCTGCCCACCAAGAAGTTCCAACGCCTGCACGATGCCGCCAAGTTCGCGTCCAGGCACCTTCAAATCCCGTGGCACAGGCGTGCCATACGCCACGACAATGGCATTGAAGTGCTTCAACAGATAGCCGCCTGAAACGTCCTTGCCCACCTCGGTCTTGCCATGGAACTCAATGCCAGCCTCTTCCATCAGCTTCCAACGCCGATCGATGAGAGCCTTGTCTAGCTTGAAGCAGGGAATGCCATAGCGGAGCAGTCCACCTGGATGTTCGTTTCGGTCGAAAATCGCTACTTTCCAGCCACTTGCATTGAGCCTGGCTGCGGTCGCCAGCCCTGCGGGTCCAGCGCCTATTATCGCCACGCTTTTCCCATTGCGACGCAATGGCTTCTGTTGGAGAACCCACCCTTGTTCGAAGGCCATGTCAATGATTCTCTTCTCAATCTGGCGAACATTCGTGGCACCGAATCCCTCACCCTCCAGGCAGCAGGAGGCCTCGCACAAGGCAGGGCAGATGCGGCTGGTGAACTCGGGAAACGGACTGGTTTCAGCGAGGCGTTCCCACGCATCACGCCAATTGCCCTGCATAACGGCGCGGTTGATGTCGGGGATGGCATTCTGCAAGGGGCACCCCATTGCATGGCAGTAGGGCAACCCGCAGTTCTGACAGCGGGAGGCCAGACGCTGCACCTCGCCAGTCGCCAGAGGCGCCTCCACTTCCAACGTGTCCTGTATCCGTTCGCCGACTGGCCGATAGACATGCTCCAGCCTTGAAATATCTATAAAGGTTCTGCTCATTATTGCTCCTATGATTTCGCGTTGTGCTGACCTGCCTGAACAAGCTGGCTACTCCCCCCGAACAATCTTCTTGTACTCCACAGGCATGACGCAGACGAAGCGCCCGCGGTAGTCATCCCAGTTCTGCAGGATGCGCTGCGCCTTTGGGCTACCTGTGGCAACAGCATGGTGTTCCAGCAGTTCCAGCAGCTCCTTCTCCTCGCATGTTCCTGCGCGGACAGATTCAAGGTCCACGGTGTCAAGGTTGCAGGTCATGTCGAAGTCGCCGTCTCCATCCAAGACGTATGCGATGCCGCCCGTCATGCCTGCGGCGAAGTTCACGCCCGTCTTGCCAAGCACGACCACGCGTCCGCCTGTCATGTATTCGCAGCCGTGGTCACCCACGCCCTCCACGACAGCCTTGAAGCCGCTGTTGCGGATGGCGAAGCGCTCGCCTGCCTGGCCGTTGATGTAGATTTCTCCAGAGGTCCCGCCATAGCCGATGACATTGCCTGCGATGACATTGTCTTCGGCCACACAGGTTGCCTGTCGGTCTGGCACGATGATGACCTTTCCACCTGAAATGCCTTTCGCGACATAGTCGTTCGCCTCCCCCTCCAAATGGAAGGTGATACCTGGTGCAAGGAAAGCGCCAAAGCTCTGCCCGGCAACACCTTTGAAATCAAAATGCCAAGTGTCGTCAGGAAGCCCAGCTTCGCCCTTTTCCAGCGTCAGACAACTGGAGAGGCGCGTTCCGACCGAACGTTCCGAGTTCTGAATCGGCAGGCTGACGGTTGCTTTCTGGAAGGTCGTCAACGCCTTGCCAAGCCTGGGCATCAGTTCTCTGTCGTCCAGTGTGCTTTGCGTATAATGCTCTCCCTGCCAGCGAACAACATCCCCCGCAACACGGTGAAGCATGGCGGTAAAATCCAGCGTTGCGGCCTTGCCGACAGCCAATTGCGGATTGAGTTCCAGCAAATCCGCCCGTCCAACGGCCTCATTCAACGAACGCAGCCCCAGCGAAGCCAATATGCCACGCGCCTCCTCGGCGATGAAGCGCAGGTAGTTGATGATATGTTCTGGCTTGCCCTTGAAGTGCTTGCGTATCTCTGGATTTTGGGTTGTGATGCCAGCGGGACAGGTGTTGTCCTGGCACTGGCGCAGCATCAGGCAGCCCAGCGAAAGCAACAGCGAGGTGGCAAAACCGAACTCCTCCGCCCCCAGCAGCGCTGCAATGACGATGTCACGGCCCGTGCGGAGCTGCCCATCGACCTGCAATTTGACCTTGCCGCGCAAGTTGTTCTTGACAAGCGTCTGATGCGTCTCGGCAAGGCCGATTTCCCATGGCATTCCCGTATGCTTGATGGAGCTGAGAGGTGCGGCCCCAGTGCCACCGTCGTGTCCAGAGATGACCACCACATCGGCATGAGCCTTCGCCACGCCCGCTGCCACCGTCCCGACACCGCTTTCAGAGACGAGCTTCACGGAGATTCGTGCCCTGCCATTGGATGCACGAAGGTCGTGAATCAGCTGTGCCAAGTCCTCGATTGAATAGATATCGTGGTGGGGCGGCGGCGAAATCAACGTGACCTTCGGCGTGGAGTGGCGCGTCCGTGCAATCTCCTCGTTGACCTTCTCGCCAGGCAACTGGCCGCCCTCACCAGGCTTCGCCCCCTGCGCCATCTTGATTTGCAGGTCCTTGGCGTGCGCAAGATAGCTGATGGTCACGCCAAAACGCCCCGAAGCCACCTGGCGGATGCCACTGGCACGGCACTCGCCCGCCGCATTCGGCTTGTCGCGCTCAGGACCTTCGCCTCCCTCGCCCGAGTTGCTAAGGCAACCAATGCGGTTCATCGCCACCGCAATGGCCTCATGCGCCTCGGGACTCAATGCCCCCAGGCTCATCGCACCACCAACAAAATGGTGAAGCACGCTCTCAACAGGCTCAACCTCCTCCAGTGGAACGGATTGTTGTGAACGGAAGCGCAGCAAATCCCGTAGGCGAATCGGCTGAACTGGCTCGTTGAGGCCCTTGGCAAACACTCGATACTGCTCCACATCGTTCTCCCGCACAGCCCGATGCAAGGCGCATACGGAGAGCGGCGTCACCAGATGCGGTTCGCCAACGGTTCTCCAGCGGTAGTTGCCACCGACTGGAAGCGGGACGGATTCACCGCAAGCAGATGCCTTTTCGCAGCGTTCGCGCACCTCCGCCGCAATTTCCTTCAAGCCGATGCCGCCGACTGCGGAGGGCGTTCCAGGGAAAAAACGCCGCACCAGTTCATCGCCCAGCCCGATTGCCTCGAACATCTGCGCGGAACGATAGCTGCGCAACGTGGCAATGCCCATCTTTGACATGCATTTGAGCAACCCCTTGTCAATGGCAGTGATATAGTTTTCGGTGGCCTTGGCGGCGTCGCCGTCCTTCGCCAGGCTGCTGACAGTCTCCAGAGCAAGGTACGGATGGATGACCGTCGCGCCATAGCCCAGAAGCAGCGCATAGTGCATGACCTCCCGCACCTCGCCTGATTCCACAACGATGCCGACGGGTGGCCTCAGCCCCGCCGCCGTCAACGCGCGGTTGACGGCGGAGACGGCCAAGAGCGAGGGTATCGGCAACTCGCCTTCTGGCA
Organism: Victivallales bacterium; assembly: GCA_017458805.1. Taxonomy (GTDB): domain Bacteria; phylum Verrucomicrobiota; class Lentisphaeria; order Oligosphaerales; family Oligosphaeraceae; genus RGIG3456. Next base: position 3,830 of record JAFTAC010000436.1, read on the forward strand.
AACTGCGGTCGCTCAACACTAGAATCACAATGCCCTCCTGAACGGCGGAAACAGCGCTCTTCTCCAACGCCGACAACGCCTCCAGCAAGTCATTTTTCCAGCCTATCGACAGCGTGCGCACCTTCCCGCGCGGCTTTTCCATGACCATCAGACGCGCCAAGTCCCCGCCTGTGAGCACGGGACGCGCAAGGCGTATGACGCTGGCGCGGTGCGCCGCCTCGGATAGGATGTTGCCGCAGTTGCCGATATAGGTTGTCAGGCTCATCACCAGCTCCTCCCGTATCGGGTCGATAGGCGGATTGGTCACTTGCGCGAAACGCTGCTTGAAGTAGTTGAAGAGCAGCTGTGGGCGCGGCGAAAGCACCGCCAGCGCCGCATCATTTCCCATGGAGCCGACGGGCTCATGACCCGTTTCGACCATTGGCCGCACGAGCAGATCAATGTCCTCCTGCGTCCAGCCGAACAAGCATTGCTGTTCCCGTAGGTTGTCAGGCACTTTTGCAGCCGCGATGGTATCGAACAAGCCTGCCACAGGAATCTTGTTCTCATGGGACCAGCGGCGATAGGGTGCCTGGCGGGCAATGGTGTTCTTCAACTCTGCGTCCAGCACCAGTCGATGCGCCTGAAGGTCGCACCACAGGATTTCGCCTGGCTTCAGCCGTCCGCGACGCACGATGTCACCTTGCGGCAAATCCAGCACGCCTGTCTCCGACGCCAACACGAACAGACCATCCTTTGTCAATTCATAACGTGCTGGACGTAGGCCGTTTCGGTCAAGCATGGCACCGCAGCCAATGCCGTCGGTGAAGGCGACGGCTGCGGGACCGTCCCAAGGCTCGACCAGCGTGGAATGGTAGTCGAAGAAACCTCGTATGTCATTGGTGACATGGTACTTCTCGCCCCAAGCCTGTGGAATGAGCATCATCATCACATGGGGCAGCCAGCGACCTGAGAGGCGCAGCAGCTCCGCCATGTTGTCAAGGCACGCCGAATCGTTCTGCGTCTCGTCAATCAACGGAAGCAGCTTGCGGAGGTCGTCGCCAAAAAGCTCGCTCTGAAGGAATGTCTCGCGGGTCCGCGCGTGGTTGAGGTTGCCCCGCAGGGTGTTAATTTCGCCATTGTGCGCCAGATAGCGAAACGGATGGGCCAGTTTCCAAGTCGGGAAGGTGTTGGTGCTGTACCGCTGGTGAACGAGTGCCAGCGGCGAGACAAACGCCTCGTCCGCCAAATCCTTGTAGAATGCCTCAATCTGCGTCGCCAGCATCAGCCCTTTATAGACCACAGTTCGCGTGCTGAAGCTTGGGAAATAGACATCCAGCAGCTCCTTCTCCAGCCTTCTGCGCAGGACAAACACCTTGCGCTCAAGCGCATCATCGCACTCCCCTTGGCACGAGGCAACGAAAATCTGCCGGATGACAGGACAGCTCTGGCGCGCCTGCTCGCCCAGCTGCGCAGTATCAATCGGCACCTCGCGCCATGCCAGCACCTGGCAGCCTTCTTCACGCACGATAGCCTCCAGCGCATCCTCCTGGCCGATTCCGTTGAACATCATCCCCAAGGCATAGTGCCCTGGAGAAGGCAGGCAACCGCCTAACTCCCGCTGGAAAAAGCCATGTGGGATGACGCAAAGCAAGCCCGCCCCATCGCCTGAAAGCGCATCGCTGCCCGCCGCCCCTCGGTGCAGCAGACGCAGCAGGATGGTAAGCCCCTGCGTAACTATTTCATGCGTCGCCAGCCCACTCAGGTTAGCAACAAGCCCCACGCCACATGCATCGTGCTCGTTGCTGAAATGATACAGCCCCTCGTCCTGCGGGAACGCAAGCCTTGGCTGTCGATAGGTATTCTGTTCTGCCATAGTCCTTTTCCATTTTTGTGTTTTTTGCTTTTGCAA